>CAMCNF010000059.1 GCA_945876115.1 Verrucomicrobia subdivision 6 bacterium
GCGGCTTTCGCCAATAAATCCCGCAAATCTGCCGCCCGACCCTGAGACATTAGTAAATCGGTGAAGTTATTCAGCGTCTCTGTATTCCCAGGCCATAGCTCAAGAGCCTGACGATAAGCCTGCTCCGCCGCTTCGGGCATCTTCCTCCACTTGTAAATATTGCCACCTGTATTCCGCAACTTGGAAAAAGAACGCTGAGCATCAATGTCATCCTCAAAACCAGGAGTCTTCACTAGATGATCAATGTACTCCCGCCAGTACTGCATATCCACCTTCACCATCTCAGGAGTTAAATTCGCCACAGGGTCCTTTTTGATCTCATAGCAAAGCCCATGGGGCACTGCATTGGGATACGACCACTCCATAGGAAAACTTTCCTCCACAAAGAAAGCCCGCTGATCTTTATTTCGGCTCCATATCCACTCCCCCACCATTGAATTCAAAACAGTAGGATCCGCATTCGGATCAGGCGCCGTTGCATCTTTCTGCCGTCGCTCGATAGCTGCCTGATAGATTTCCATGATGTCCTCTTGCCTTGGCAGGACTAAGGGCGCAGCTGGGAAATGTTTGTCGCGCCCCAACCACTTATCTACCCAGCTCCTCGCACTTGGACGCTCCGTCGAATAGTGATTGCGAATGTACTGATTGTAGAAGGCATCCGCCAAAGCGTTCTGCGTAATAATATAGAGATCTCGTCGATCAAAACTCTGATCCCTCTTAAATTTCTTGGGCTCAAAGCTTTCCGATAAGATCATGTAAGTAGGCACAAACCTTCCTGGATCCGTCCCCCCAAAAACGAAACTGTCTTTGGGTAAATCGGAAAGCATATCCCGACCATACATCCACCCAAACCAGTGATCCCGTTGACTACAAAAAGTTAAGTTCTGTCGAAAACTAAAAGCACCCAATCCAATCGCGAAAATTGAAGCTATCCCTACTGCCCAACTCGACCTCTTGATCCCCCTCTCCAAGGCTAAACCAGAACCAAGACCAGCCAGTAGGACGAAAAACGCGTGCGAGTACCCCAAATAAGGCATCTGTAATAGCCATGAGGCCTCGTCCGCTCCCGCCTGATCAAATGCAGGTTGAAGAAAACCAGCCAAAAGAAACCCTAAAGCAGTGACCTGGATCCATGCTCGGATCGGAGGTGGCAGGCCACCTAAAAACGCCACCGCGGCCACCAAGGCCAAGATAGCCAATGGGGTGAAATTCTGCACAATTTTGCGCCAGTATAGTTGGGAGAATTTCCCCAGATTCTCCATGAAACTTGGTGGGACAGGTGTTCCTGGAGCAGACACAGGAGGATTGAGAAGCTCCAGCGGTGTGGCCCCCATCCCCTTCCCGACGGTCTTGAGAAGCTGGTCCGATAACTTGCCAGAGTATTGGCTGCGATTAATGGAATAAAAAAATCCCTCTTTCGTGCTCGTAAAACCCCAATTCATTGGCGGGTTAGTCGACGAAGAAAGCGGCATATAGGCGTACGGGGAAAGACCAACCCCCACCCCGACCAAGACAAGAACCCCAGTACGCCAGTGAACTAAACGTCGCTTCACTACCAACCAAATCACCAAAGCCGTTCCTACGCAGTAAACGAACCGAATCGAAGCATGCCACGTGGGTTGCTCACCGGAAATAGATCCGAAACCCCAGTAGACCAGTGCCGCTGCAATTGAAAGATAGAGCAAACCCTCAGCCAAGAAATCGCGACGTCGAAGAAGCAGTACAACCACAGGCAAGGGCGCCAAGGAGATCATTAAGTGATGGTTACTCATCCCCAACGCAAAAAAGAATGCGGACCAGGCAAGACCATTCGTCCACGCCGGATCGCGGTTCCAGCGATAGAGCACCAGCAAATACAACATAACAACTAAAACATGAAGCCCATAAACCTCTGCAATGACCGCCTGGGACCACATCGAAACACTAAAAGCCAAAGCCACTGCCCAACCAACCGAGAGAACTTGTGCCAGCACATCCCTGATCCCTGCCCAGCGCATGGAGTTACATAGAATTAATCCGACTAACCCTGTTGCGATTGCCGCACAGAAACCGGAGAAGAGATTTACCTCCCACGCACCATTCCCGATTGGGAACAGAGTGAAAAGATGGGAGCCAATTGTCCAAAGAGGATAGCCTGTCGGATGAGGAACTCCTACGTGAACCGAGGCCGTGAGAAATTCTCCTGAATCAAGTAGACCTACATTCGGCTGGGTCGTTAAAAAGTATCCGACCTGCGCCACCGCCCAAGACAAGACAGCAGGAAGAAGATCTTTTTTATCAAAAGGCCAACGCCAATCGGACCGGGCTGGGCTTAACTTAATTTCGCTCATGGGAAAATCCTCCGTAAGGCAAGTTGCAGGACTCTGACCGCTGCCTCTTTTGCGATCTCGGGCGACATCTTGGAACTGCCCTGACGCCGCTCCGTAAACACAATGGGAACCTCCTGAATCGTAAATCCACTTTGCCAAGTAAAGAAGTGCAGCTCCACCTGAAATCCATAACCCTGGGCAGTGAACTTTTCCCAATCAAGGGTTTCTAATACTTTCCTGCGGATGGCCTTAAATCCACTAGTCGGATCGGTCATCGGAAGTCCAGTGAAGCATCGGGCATACCAACCGCCAAACGTGCTGATCCATAAACGGCTTTGCGGCCAATTCAAAATACGAATTCCATTCAAGTAACGCGACCCAACTGCCATATCTGCCCCTTCACTTAATGCCGCCAAAAGCCTAGGGACGTCTGCGGGATCGTGGGAAAGATCAGCGTCCATCTCCACTACAACATCGTATCCTTTTTCCAAGGCCCACTTGAAACCTGCTCGATAAGCAGAGCCCAGACCCTCTTTTCCTGCCCTAGCTAATAGGTGCACCTTTTTGCCATACCCTGGATACTGACGAACTTTATCGGCAGTGCCATCAGGCGATCCATCGTCCACTACCAGCACCTCCACACTTGGCGCTTTATCGAGGACTTGATCTAGGGCCGATTGGATCATCTCCGCCTCATTGTAGGTGGGAAAAATGACCAGAACTTTTGTCAGCTTTTCACTTCGATTCGATCTCTGCGGGCCCGAACCACCTCGCTTTTCAAGTCGGCGGGTCGTGGCTTCAAGAAACTCAAACTCTTCTCCATCCCACCACTGCTTCCAGCGTGTAGGGGCGGAGGCAAAGCGAAGATAACCGCATCCGCCTAACACAATAACCCAACCCAGAAGCCCTAAGGACAGAGAGATCGAAACCCAAATGGGAGGAAGGAATACAAAACTCACCTCTCGAACTCCTTCCCCGATTCGAATCCCGCTAAAGGCTACCGCCACCCGATTCACCTCATTCTTCACTCCATCCACCAAAACTTTCCAATCCGGATGCCAAGCCTGCGTTAGCATGATCCATCCCGACTGACCTTGCGGAAATATTTTCACAAGATTGGGGGATTCATGCTGATAGCTCTCACGATTCAAAATTCGAAAGGGCTGGCCCTCCCGATCCCGAAAGGCATTCGTCAACTCAACCTCACCATTCTGAGGATTCATCAACCCCGCCAAAGCAGGGTCGTTCATCTCCACTCCAGACACCTCCACGGGCAGAAAATACAAGCGGAGAAGACCTAGATCTGCCGAAGCAAACTCGTATTTTTCGGACGGAATTGTGACGTAGTTCCGGGCAAAGAATCCTGGGGCAAGTGAGTTAGGGTTCTCAAGAATCGTGAAAAACTGATTTTCGAAAACAGTCGGATACTGCTGTTTAAAAGCAATCTGCAACTGCTCTGGCGTGTCTAAATCGTTGCGATCAATAAAAATGTAGCGCACCCCTTGCAAGCTGAGCGCAACCTTCATCATTTCTGCGTTTGACCCACCTGCGTCCTGAACCGCCCTCATCCCCTTCGACATGAAGTAAGCTTGAAAGGCTTCCGTGGAAATGGGGCGACCACTGAACTCGGGCAGGCGCATGTAAAAATATCTCCCGGAGAGAGGTAATATGGATCCGGGTTTATCTTGGGTCCGAAGAAAGTCAGCCGCCTGCACAAAGTTTTCGTAGGTCCCCTGCTCCAATCCTGGCTTGAAAAACTTCGCGTAGTAGGGAGTGAAATCGAGAGCCGCCAAGATGAGAGCCGTCGCGGGAAGCCAGAAACGGGTTTTACCTGGGCAAAACCGCGCAACGGCTACCCCTCCGATGGCCGCCAAGCAGAAGGAACCTCCCACCTGCCAAAATGACCAAGGAGCACGAACGGTTCCCGCAAGCGGGATGAGTTCGAAAAGTCGAAATCCAGGTGCCAGCAAATAAATACTAAGGGCTAGGGCAAATGTGGGCCACTTCCACCGCCCCGCGGGCCAAATCTGAGCGAGGATAACGATAGGTCCCAGAGCACTGATCCAGAAAAACGGCAGAACCCAGTCCTGAATCCCTTGGGCGGATTTAAGAAACTCGCTCACACCGCCCAGACCACTGCGCGGACCGAGGCTGAACCAGTGCACCAAAAGAAAAAGTCCTAGAAAGATTCTTAAGGGACCATCCAAGGGCGAATCTGTCCCGCGCCTACGAATCTCGAGAGCGACGGCCGTGGCCACAATAACGATTAACCCAAGATAGAAGCCGCCCTCATCGACGATAAAATTCCCAGGCATTCCAGACAGGAGGAGGCCTCCACGATCGAACCAAGACAGCGGAGCTTTGATGGAAAAACTGGATTGCCAACCGAGCAGAGGATCGGTCGAAAAGAGAGTCATGCGTCCGGCTTCGCGGAGGCCTGGAAGCTGCGGGAGTAGTCCTAACACAACCCAGACGGCGGCTGCACCAAGACATCCCTTGATCAGAGGCATCGACTTGCTTTGAAAACGAAAGTGAAGCCAAACAGCTAGGCCGAGTGCTACGGGGGCAAAAACGGCGGTGATTTTATTAAAAGTGAGGCTCATCGCAGCCACGGCCATGGCCAAAATAATCATCCCCCTTCCAGATCCGCGGGTGGCGATTTCGAGTAACGCCCACCCAATCAATGGTGGATAGGGCATACAGAAAATAACTGGCATATGTTCGTTCCCTGCAAGTCGAAGGGCGGCTTGAGATCCTAGAGCATACAGGAAAGCCGCGATCCACCCTGCCCTCTTGTCGCCAGTCAATCGGCCGACAAAAGCCGCCATCAAGAGGCCCGAAGTTCCGAGGGCAATAAAACCCAGAATCTTCCCTCCTATAATCGGATCTGTGAAAAGACCGCCCAGGACGAGCCAAAACATCGCCAAAGCCGTACCTGCCAAAGGAGCAGTTGGTGCTCCTCCTAGATAGTTGGGACTCCACCAAGCGAAACCTTTATTAGCAAGTATAAGATCCCAGACATCCTTTGACTTTGCGTAGTTAGCTAAGAGCTCTTGATTGGATGGGCCTAGGCCCACCCAACCCGCAAAAAGTGCCCCAAGAACAGCGAAAAAGATACAGGCCTCCGCGGAAAAGTTAAAATTCTTGGAACGCTTAGCCATGAAAGGGTTATAGTAGTTAAGTTGCAAATATGAACAAGCCAAGGAAAAGCCTCGAAACATCCATCTCCTCAAAGTTTCCGTTCCGCCGAAAGTACTTTTTACGGTTGGCAACTGGAGCACTCCTTCTTGCCTGGGCTTTCCTTTATCTACCCAACCTCGGCATGACTCCCCGTTGGTATGGAGACGAAACGATTACGCTCAGCTGTGGGCAAGACTTGGTTCATGGCGTATTTGCGAATCGTGCAACCTGGAATACCTACATGAATCCCCAGTTTTGCTATCAACCAGGGTACGTTTTTTTAGTGGGACTCGCCTCAACCATAAGCCATCAGAACATTGCTTGGCCGCGCTTTCTCAACGCTGTATGCGCACTGGGAATCGCTTGGGTTGCCCTCCGTGTTCTAGGTCGGCGTTTCGGAATTATATCAGGATTATCGATCGGACTACTCTTTTTGACTTACGAGCAGAGTGTAATTCATTTTCGCTGGGTGTACGCACATAACGCAGTGGCCTTAGGATTATTTATCTGCTTCTGCTTGCAAACGATTCCCATGCGAAGAGACAGAAGTTGGTGGGCAGGCAGCGGACTCGCCATTGCGGCAGCTTCCCATCCTTTAGCTCTGCAGGGTGGCGTCGTTGCGTTTCTCAATCGCTGGAATCAACCCAAGACATGGCTTCCCCTTTTTGTTCCGCCCCTCGCCGTAGGACTAATTTCGTTAGGCCCCATTTTTTTTTGGAAACCAGATTGGCTCATTCATGATATATTTGAACTGAAAGAGTTCTACGGAGCTTTTACCCAAGATCTTGGTTCAGGGTGGCAGTGGCCGATTAACTTTTGGAACTTTTTCACTCATGACTGGTTTCATATCTTGGCGCTAGCTTCTGCCCTTTTCTGCCTTTTTTCACGGTTTCGACCTATTGCCTTAGCCTCCATCATCATAGCAGCACTTCTCACTCGCAATCGACAGAACCTCCCTGTGTTTTACTATCAGGCAGTTGTTATCCTACCCTTGCTAGCGGCAGGGATCGGTTATGCCATCGTTCGGTTGTCTAAAGTCCTTCCATGGCCAAAGCATACTACACGATGGCTAGCTTTGGCACTTCCAGCACTGCTATTTTGCTTAGTTCTCCCAAAGGTTTGCACTTCAGGCCTTATTTCACGGAATGATCCATGGGTAGTCCATTCCATCACCGACATCCAAGAGACAGCAGATTGGGTGAATCAACACACCATCCCTAAAGACCTTGTTATTTGTCATTGGAATATTGGTTGGTTACTACATTCCCAGAATGCAGATCCCTTGATGGCCGTTGGATGGCAAGGTCTCCAGACCTTTACTTATGAAAACGGTATCTCAAGGGAACGCTTCAGATACGATGCTGATCTTGAGCGAGCTAAGTTTTTAGTTATTTGTGACATCGACCGGATTTGGACCTTAGGACAACTAAACGTGAATCAGATCTTCAACGAACAGAGTTTTCTCTCATGGACCCCAGTATATCAGAATTCAAACTGTCTTGTCCTTGGACGCAGGATCGCACCCTAAACTCCTGCTTCGAGAACAAGAGCAGCTTGTATCCAGAGATCTCGATACCCGTAGTCGTAGGATTTAATCCGCCACAGAGTTCGAGAAATAATTTCACGAGCTTCATTTTGAGAGACGAGCAGACTGGGCTCGGGAGGATGAAGTGGTTCCGACCAACCAATCAACTTTCTTACCCCTGAAATGATCCGAAGAACGAAAACGGAAGGAGCAAATCGATGAGGCCAGAAAATGACCGCCTTACCACCGACCTTCACGCTGGAGTGCATTGAGTTAAGAATTTTGATGATATCTCGGTGTGAAAAGTGTTCGACTAGTCCTAACGAATAAATCCCGTCAGCACCGTTTCCTACTGGCCCTTCCAATATATTGCCCGACAGAGTTTTTGCTTTGGGATAGTGGTGCCGATACAAAGATAGTGCCTCTGGCGATATATCCACTCCTGTTATTTGAAATTCAAAGGAACTTTTTTCATCAACCTCTCCACCCCCACATCCCAAATGGATGAGGACTGATCCAGCAGGGAACTCATTTCTCAAGATCGCATGCAAGCGATTCACAATAAATAGCCTTCGGTAGATCGAGGCTAAAACAGCATACCAGTGCCGTCCTTTAACATCGCGGGCTTTCCAGTAACGGTCCCATCCGCTGGCGTCATTCCGCATCGCGGCAAGGGAATCGCGACGCAAAGATATTTCGATGAGCATAAGCAGACTGCGAAATGCTTGCCGCATATTTAACTTGGATTCACCGTAAACACGTTTGGGTAAGTGAATAGAGACCTCATCACAGGGAACCCCGGCATGATGAAGAACAGCCAGACTTTCGAAGAAAAAGGAATACCCTGAAGATGTAACTTGGTCCCATAGGTCCTGTGAGATCATCTTGATCCGATACAAACGAAAAGCTCCTGTAGCATCCATCGGCAAACCAAGGAAACGGTGGGTAAGAAAATGGCCGAGATGCGTCAGGAGTCTTCTTTTTAAATTCCAGTCCTCTAATGATTTTTTATCGAGAAACCGAGAGCCTACAATTATCGGGGCAGTGAGCTTGGTTGAAAAGAGCCTTGAAATATCTTCCGGCTGATGTGAAAAATCACAATCCATTGTTACCAAAGACTCATACCCTTTGTTGTAGGCATATCTCAGAATGTCCCGGTGTGCCGATCCTATCCCCATGCAAGGACCTCGATGGATCACTCGGATAGAGGGATGCTCTCTCGCTAGAGCATCCAAAAGTTCGCCAGTGCCATCCGTCGATTGGTCGTCGATAAAGAGAATATCAGCCGCCAAAGGAATCTTAAGAAGTCTCTCCACCATCAACGGAACATTCTTTGCCTCGTTCAGAGTGGGAATCCCTATGAGAACCTGGTTCATAGGAGCTCTCCGCTATCAGCGACAAGCTGCCGGCCCAGATCAGGAAGATGCGTTTTAATACTATGGCCTATTGCCGAATGCAACTTAGAGGCATCACCCCAGAAGCGACGCTTTGGCTTAGTCAGAATATCCTTCCTTGAAAGGATATGTTGCCTCCAATCTAGACCCACCGATTGGAATACGGATTCAGCAAATTCCGCTACAGTGTGCTCAGTCCCTGTTGCCAAGACGTATTCCCCACCCTCTTCTAACTCTAAAATAGAGGTCATAGCCCGTGTGTACTCTGGGGCATACCCCCAATCAGAAGTGGCGGACAAGTCGCCTAGGGTAATTTTATAAGAAGAATCTTTTTTTGCCTGAAACGCGGCGGAGAGCAGTTTGCGTGAAAGAAAACCATTGGACCGATAGATTGATTCATGAGGAAAAAGAATCGCATGCGAAACAAATAGACCATATTTTTCGCGAACTTCTATGCTGGCTCGCATCCCCGCAACCTTACTCTTCCCATAAATACAGTCGGGCCGAAGAGGAGTAATTTCATTTTGCGGTTGAATTGAGGTATCTCCAAATATATGCGCGGAAGAAGCATATAGGAGTCGCGTTTTTGGTGTTTTTGAAAGGCAACATTCCAATACGTTTTGCCATCCTTGACAATGGACCAGAAATGCGTCCTCTCGTTCCTTCGCGGGGTCGGTAACTACAGCTTCACTAGAACGGTGTGAGGCTGCCAAATAGTAAATCCTATCAGGCTTTTCACCCGAAAGAAGGCTGGTTAATGTTTCCTTATGCAAAGGGTTGCATGGGTCAGTTTTACCCACCCCTAAGACCGAGTGCTTGGCAGCTCGAAGTTGCTGACATAGAATTCTTCCGTCTTGGCCATTCGAACCAAAAACAATCACTTTCATTATGCAGTCACAATCTCAATCTCTGGCATAGGAAAAATCATCCTTCCACCACGAGCCAAATAAGGAGCTTCTTTCCTCAAGATAAAATCGCGAAAATGCCACGGAAGAACGAGATAGTAGTCGGGGTTGCGTTTTCTTCCTTCTTCCTCAGTAAGAATTGGTATTCCAGAACCAGGGGTAAACCGCCCATGTTTTGCAGGATTCACATCGACGACCGCTTCAATCTCATTTGGCCCAAATCCACAAAACTGAAGAATTACATTCCCCTTTGTCGAAGCTCCATAAGCAAGAATCCGCTTCCCATCATTTCGGAGGGAAAGAACGAG
>CAMCNF010000060.1 GCA_945876115.1 Verrucomicrobia subdivision 6 bacterium
CCGCAGAACGGCAGCATGGCCATGGGATCTCCCCGCACCTGCCCCAGCACTCCCACAGCCGCCGCCGTCATCTCCGAACCCATCGATGCCCCGACAAAGACTCCGTGAAACCAGCTGAACGCTTGAAAGACCAGAGGGATAGTCGTAGCACGGCGCCCACCGAAAATAATCGCACTGATCGGCACGCCCGCAGGATCATTCACCTCCTTGGCCAAGGCAGGGTTATTGGCGCTGGGCGAAGTAAATCGGCTATTGGGATGGGCCGCGGCCGTCCCACTTTTTGGATCCCACGGGTTTCCCTGCCAATCGATTAGGTTCGCTGGCGCAGGATTATCTTTTCCCTCCCACCAGACATCCCCATCCGCCGTGCGGGCTACGTTAGTAAAGATCGTATCGCGGGCCATTGCTTTCATCGCGTTGGGGTTGGATTTCTCATTGGTGCCAGGGACCACCCCAAAATATCCGTTCTCGGGATTGATCGCGTGCAGACGCCCATCGGGGGCTGGCTTCATCCAGGCAATATCATCTCCAATCGTAGTTAATTTCCAACCTTGGTAGGAGGGAGGCGGAATCATCATGGCAAAGTTCGTCTTGCCGCACGCAGAAGGAAAAGCGGCCGCGACATAAGTCTTACGCCCCTTCGGGTCCTCCACACAAAGAATCAGCATGTGCTCCGCCAACCACCCCTCATCCCGCCCCAAAAACGAAGCGATGCGTAGCGCTAGGCACTTTTTGCCCAGCAAAGCGTTGCCGCCGTACCCCGACCCAACGGAAATGATCTCGTTCTCCTCTGGAAAGTGGGAGATGTAGCGCCGCTCTGGATTACAATCGAGGACCGAGTGGGTCCCACGGTTAAACTCCTCCCCCGCCCCTAACTGATCCCACGCCACCTTCCCCATCCGCGTCATGATTCGCATATTTAGTACGACGTAGATCGAGTCGGTCAGCTCGATGCCCACTTTGGCGAGGGGCGAACCGGGAGGTCCCATCAGATAAGGAATGACAAACATCGTTCGGCCTTTCATTGCGCCCGCTAGCAACCCACGCATCTTCTGGCGCATCGCCTTTGGCTCCATCCAGTTGTTCGTCGCCCCCGCCTCTTTCTGCCTTCGCGTACAGATGTAGGTGCACTGTTCCACCCTGGCCACGTCGTTCGGATTGGAGTGGTGATAGTGACAACCAGGCCATTTTTTGGGATCGAGCGGGATCAGTACTTCCTGCTTCACTGCCTGCTCGGTCAGATACGCTTTTTCCGCTTCCGAACCATCGCACCAAAAGACATGATCTGGCTGGGTCAGCGCCGCAGTTTCTTTCACCCAGGCCACCGCAAATTCGTTCGTCGGCATTGCCTTCCCCAGTCGATCGGTTGGTGAAGTAGGAAGAATCGCCACTCCTAATCTTCTCCACTAGCGCAATTTTAGCAAACAACGGGAAGCAGGTATCAGGGAAACTATCTTAGGCCATGAATTAAACTATCGCCGAATCCCGATGGCTTTCTCGAAGCGTAAGTCGTTGAACATCAGATTCGCATCATGGCCTACATCTGGAACCTCCACCTTCGTCCAATTAAACTGCCAACTCTTCTCCTTGGCCAGTTTCCGACCGTATTCAAAAAAGTTGCGCCCCCGTTCGAGTCGCATCTTTCCCTGTCGATTAGCCTCATCGGAAGCATCAAAGTTTCCAGTTTCAGTGCTATCGCTGATATCCGCCAGCCCCAGGTAGATCGTCATCGGAGTGGCTAACATTTTTTTGAATCGATCTTCCTTCTGGAATTCCTTGGGCAACTTTCCAAATCCGTAGCCCCAATCCCAGTCCATCCGCGGAAATGGGTAGGTCCCTGCATTCGCGGCAATCACCCGCTTAGCGGTGACCGATTCCATCGCCACATAACGAGTGAGAAATTGGGCCCCGCCAGAATGGCCTAGAAGATAATGATCCCTCTTCATATCCCCCTCGCCTTTGAGAATCGATTGGATCACCTCGGTGGCCAACGGGAACGACCATTTGCTCGAATCCCGCAATTTTCCATCTTTACTCAGAATCCCTCCCCAAGAATAGAGATGAGCAAGAAATCGAGCTTGGTCAAAAAAAGGAGCCGCCACAATCGCGTGGTATTTTTCAGCCAGAGGAATAGTCCAGTTCCGGTAGTCCTCTGCATTCCGTTTGGCTCCATGGAAAACGAAAAAGATCGGCCCGTTAGAAAATCCCTTCGGTTTATAGGTGTACACTTGGATCGCCCGCTCCCCCGCCCCAACCGTCAGCTCCCCTTTCCCTTCGGGCATGCCCATCGGTGTGCCAGCTTCCAGTCGAACGACTAGAAAAAGCGCTAGGCCGAAAACGATTAGTTTTTTCATTAGCTAGGAAATAAGCTCCACGGGTTCGAGTAGGTTTTTCTGAAGCGTCTCCGCACTGACCTCACCCTCCCATCGACTAATCACGATGGTGGCCACTCCATTCCCAATGAAGTTGGTGATGGCCCGGCACTCACTCATAAACCGATCAATCCCTACGAGTAACGCGAGCGAGGCCAGGGGAATTCCTGGCACCGCTTCAAGGGTCGCTGCCAAAGTGACAAAACCTGCACCCGTCACCCCACTCGCTCCCTTGGAGGTGATCATCGCAACCGCTAAGAGGACGAGTTGTTGCTTCAAATCCATTGGGGTGTTGGTCGCTTGCGCTAAGAAAACCGCCGCCATCGTCATGTAAATATTCGTCCCATCCAAATTAAAGCTGTACCCCGTAGGAATAACCAAGCCGACGGTGGACTTCGCACAACCCAGCTTCTCCATCTTCTTCATGATCTTGGGTAAGGCGGTCTCCGAGGAGCTCGTGCCAAGGACAAGAAAAAGCTCATCTTTAATATAAAGGAGGTAGCGAAAGATCGAAACCCCTGCGAAGCGGAGAATCAGGCCAAGAACCACCACCACAAAGAATCCCGCCGTCAGATAAAATCCCGCCATCAAAGCGAAAAGTTTATTCAACGAGGCCAGTCCGTAACTGCCCACCGTATACCCCATCGCCCCAAAAGCACCAAGAGGAGCAAACCGCACCACAACTCCCATCACCCCAAAGAACAGCTTGGCCGCCTCCTCCACCACACGAAGTACCGCTTGCCCCTTACAGGGAAGCAGGGTGATCGAAAAAGAAGTGAGGATGGCGATAAAGAGAACCTGGAGAAGATCCCCTGATGTGAAGGCGCCTAAGAAGCTGGAAGGAATAATATTCATCAAGAAATCCGTGTGGCCCGTGGCGTGAGCTTTGCTCAGATAAGATTGAGCCACCTGCGGATCAAGTGTCGTGACATCTAGGTTAAAACCAACTCCTGGCTTCAGCCAATTGACGACGACCAACCCGATGAGTAGAGCCAGCGAAGACACCACTTCGAAGTAGAGGAGTGTTTTCCATCCCGTCCGTCCCAATCGTTTCAGATCTCCCATCGAAGCGATCCCATGGACTACGGTGCAGAAAATGATCGGGGCGATCATCATTTTCACTAATTTAATAAAGCCGTCCCCCAAGGGCTTCAGCGATGTTCCGAATTGCGGGAAAAAATAACCAACGAGAATACCCAGCCCCATCGCCACCAGAACTTGAACATAGAGAATGCCGTACCAAGGTGTCCTCTGATTGCTTGAAGGGGCAGGACTCATCGCTCGACTTTAATCTTTGCCGTGCGGAAACAGGAGTTTAATCCCCCGACGAACACTTTCCACACCCGGAACCTTTTCCCCCACCCTTCCCAAAGAAATGGATCACCAGATAAATCACCGCCCCTACCACCACCATGCCCGCCACCACCATTTGCGCCTTCTCGCTCATTTATGAAAATCCTAACGCTTTTCCCACTCCCTGCACCAACCAGGCCGCCAGATAAGCCAAGCCCGTCATATAAAGGAGCATGAAAATGGGCCATTTCCATCCCCCCGTCTCTCTTTTGGCTACGGCCACTGTGCTCAAACACTGCAGGGCGTAGACATAGAAAACCAAAAGAGCCAAGCAAGTCAACGGAGTGTAAATCAACGCTCCATCAGGCCAAGTCGCCGAGCGCATCGCCGTGACCAATCCCTCCTCCTCTCCCCCCACATGATAAACAATCGACATGGTGCTCACGAAAACCTCCCGCGCCGCTAAAGAGGCCACCAGCCCAATGCCAATCCGCCAATCAAACCCCAGCGGTCGTAGGATTGGCTCCAGCCCATGCCCCATTTGTCCCGCAAAGCTTCCCGCCAACTTTTCTGTGGGATCGTCAGAAGTATTTGGGAAGCTCGAAAGAAACCAGAGAATAATAGAGAGAGCCAGAATGACCGTCCCCGCCCGACGAAGGAAAAGAATGGCCCGCTCCCACATCCGTAGGCTGACCGTTTGGAACGACGGCATTCGGTACGGCGGTAATTCTAAAATAAGTGGAGGAGATCCACCCCCGAGAAGTTTTTTGCGAAAGAGCCATGCGAGAATGAAAGCGGTTCCTGTCCCCAAAACATACAATCCAAGCATCGCCGCTGCTTTTCCCCAGACAGGGACTAAGGCCACCGGCACCGCCGCCGCCAGCAAGGTAGTGTAGACAGGGATGCGAGCCGAACAGCTCATCAAAGGGGCCACCAGAATCGTGGTCAGCCGATCTTTCGGATCTTCCACCGTGCGGGTTGCCATGATTCCTGGAATGGCGCAGGCGTAAGAACTCAAAAGCGGAATAAATGACTTTCCACTCAACCCCACCCGATGCATCACCCGATCCAGAAGAAAGGCGGCCCGTGCGAGATATCCCGAATCCTCCAGCAACCCAAGAAAGAAAAAAAGAATAAGAATCTGCGGAAGAAAAATAACCACTCCGCCCACCCCAGCCAAAATTCCATCGATCAATAAGTCGCGGAGCATCCCTGCGGGAAGTGCGTTCTGGATCGCTCCTCCAAGCCAGGTGAAGGCGCCATCAATCCAACCCATCGGATAGGCTGCGATAGAAAAAATGGACATAAAAAGTATCAGCATCATTCCGACTAAGACGGCCCAACCCGCAACCGGATGCAAGACCACCGCATCAATCCAATCGGTCCAAGTCCCACCTAGTTTTCCACTTCCGATCCCCGCTTCTCCGAGCATTTTTCGCACATACTCATAGCGCGCGTGCACCACCGAAGCCGACCAGTCGTAAGCCTCCTTACGAAATCTTTCGCGCCAAGCCGTCGCCAACTTCCTCGCTCCATCGGGTCCTACGTCTGACCCAGCTAAAAGTTCCAGCGCTTTTCCTTCCGCCCGCAGTTCGCTCGGTTCACTTTGACGCCAAGCCGAGGCAATTTGCCCTACCGCCACCGCCAACGGTGGAGGCATCGTCCACTGTCGTGGGCCAGGCTTAAGCAGCCGCTGGCCAAGCGCGGCCCGGAGTTCCACCAGCCCTTTGCCCCGATGAGCTTGGGTCGGAATGAAGGAGACCCCGAGCTTCTCACTCAGCTGGTCAGGATGCAGGCGAATCCCACGCGCCTCGGCCACATCCACCATGTTCAGTGCCACTAAAACAGGTAAACCCAGCTCCATCACCTGCGTTACCAGAAAAAGATTTCGTTCGAGATTGCTGGCATCAACCACGCAAAGCACTGCGTCTGGTTTCGGCAGACCAGCAGATTCCCCCAGTAAAACTTTCACTGCGATCTCCTCGTCAGGAGAACGGGCCGCCATGCTATACATCCCAGGAAGATCAATCAGTTCGACCGCCTCCCCATGCAGGGTAAAGGCGGTGCCAGTGTGCTTTTCTACCGTGACCCCTGGGTAGTTGCCCACGCGCTGACGCAGCCCCGTCAAAGCATTAAAGAGGGTGCTTTTTCCCGCATTCGGATTTCCGACAACGGCGATCCAACGTTTCGGCGAATCTTGGCTCATCGGAAAGACGGGGAGACTTCCCCGCGCATTGGGTGGCTCAGGACTTTCCGTCCACGTGTTCGACCAAGATCTGCTTGGCCAAGCGGGCACTCAAGGCCACTCGGGTACCACAAACCCAGCAAACCAGGTCAGCCCCGCCGCGAATTTTGGTGACCAAAGCATTTTCACAAAAACCCATCTCACGCAACCGCTGGCAAGTGGTTGGAGAACAAGCGAGATGACGCACCCGAACTTCCTCCCCTGAGCTCACTTGGGTCAAGTCAAGGGACGTCGCGCCCAGATGGTTTTGTGCATTTTCCACAGAGAAACTTTGCCTTGTTGCGACAGACTTGCAAGTACGCACAAAGCCTTGATCCGCTCTGTGATCAGACACACCAACGATAAAGCATCAAGTAAACCAGCACACCTGTGACCGACACATACATCCAGACGGGCCAGACCCAAGGGGTCAGCTTCTTGTGCTTCTCAAACTGACCCGTGGCCGCAAACCAAACCACCGCCAAAATAAACGGCAAATTAACCACCGCCAAAATGGTGTGGGGGATGAGGATAAAGAAGTAGAGCACCCTCACCCATCCCTGCATCGGAAACAACTTCGGCCCTACCGTGAATTTATGCAAAAGATAAGAGGCTAAAAAAACCGAAGACACGCAAAAGGCGGTCACCATGATTTTTTTATGGGCTTCCTTATTTCCGTGCTTGATCTGAATCCAGCCCGCCAGCAGAAGTAACGCCGTCAACGAATTGAGAATCGCATTGAGTAGAGGGAGATCGTGCAAAGTCATTTGGAGGGCACCTCTCGGCTCTCCCGCATCAGGTCCCCCAGATCGGGCAGTACCCGCGCGAGCAGATCCGCATCGGTTCCATTGTAGTACCCACGAACTCGACCTTGCCCATCCACCATGGCGATCTTCGTGCTGTGAAGCATTTTGCCGTTTTGCGCAACAGCCTCAGGTGGATTTTCCTCCACCGCCAATTTAAATCCCTCGCGAGCGATTCGATAAATCTCAGGCAAAGGCCCCGTAAAAAACCACCAGTTTTTTCCTGCCCCATACTTCTGGGCGTAGGCCCTCAAGCGTTCTGGGGTATCGACCGCGGGATCCACCGTAATTGAAACCACTCGGACTCTTCCTTTGGTTCGGCCTACGGCTTGAGCCAGCTCTGCCAACCGACTGCTTAAGACAGGACACGGTCCAGGACAGGAGGAGAAAAAGAAGGCAGCAAACCAGATCTCGCCTTGGCAATCGGCTAAGGTGCGCGGCTGGCCATCTCGTTCGATCAATCGGAAATCAGGAATCTGCCCGTAGATGGGCAAGGACCTGACTTCTTGCCGCTCGGAGGAGATCCAGATTTCCCTTACCCCAGCGGCGATCACCGCTATCAGCCCAACCACCAGAAGAGCCCAGACAAACGCTGTAAGTTGTCGATTGGCAGCCTGAGGTCCCGGCGACGCCGGCACCGGCAAGGTCACGAACGCCGACTAACCTGCACGGCACAGGCCATAACCAGCAGAAGGGTCGACGCAATCACGATCGAAAAATCGTGAGATAAATCTAGAGGCAAAGGCATCCCTGGCCGAGTAGCCAGAAGACCTGCCAAGGCATCATGCCCGTAGCTGAGAGGATTAAACCGCATCAACGTCCGAATCCACTCGGCCGCACCACTGGCGGGGAAAAGCGCCCCGCTGAGGAACCAGAGAGGAACAAAGAATAAATTAATCAAAGCGTGAAAGCCTTGGGTGGAGTCCATCGGCCATGCGAAGAGAAATCCCAGCGCAGTCAGGCCGACCGCAAGCAGGGCAATCATCGCCACAAGGTACATCAGAACCCGCGCGTCGGGATGGTAATCAGTATAGGGAGCAATTAAGACGACGATCAGGGCTTGGAAAACAGCCAAAAGAGTTCCCCCGATCAATTTGCCAAAAAGAATCGCGGACCGCCCATCGGGCGCCACCAGTACCCCCTGCAAAAATCCCTCGCGCCGATCCTCAATTACGGAGACCGTTGAAAAAATCGCTGTAAAAAGAATGATCAGCAAAACGATACCTGGGAAAAAGTAGGTCAGGTAGTCCGCTCGTTCCCGAATCCCCGATGAGGCCAACGACCGACCGACCCCAGAACCCAGAAGAAACCAGAAGATGACTGGGGTCGCCAAAGCTCCGATGACTCGGTTTTTTTGACGCAGAAACCGCACGATCTCGCGCAGAGCGAGGCTGGAGGAGGCTTGCATAATCATAGGTTAAATCTCCCCTGGGGTGGACGACCAGAGCCGCCCCGTCTTTTGTAGGAATAGATCCTCAAGGGTGGGCCGACAAAGAGTCACCGAAGTGGCTTCCTTGCTGTACTCCCGCCAAAGTCGGATCGCTAAGGGAGCGGCCAGCCCACGAAGAGGAACCACCTTCACCGCGGCGGGCTCTACCGTGACTTCAATCTCCCCTTCCTTGCGAATGCGAGCGGCCAGTTTTTTAGGCTGGTAGGTACCGATACGAACATACTCCTTACCTAACGAGGAGCGCAGTTCCGAAACCTTCCCCGAAGCCACGGAGTGACCTTGATCCAAGAGCAGAATTTCATCGGCGGGCTCCGCTTCTTCCAAAAGATGGGTGGTGAAAAGTACGCTCAATTTTCGAGAGTTACGGATACCCGAAATAATGCTCCAAAGTTCCGAACGAATTGCCGGATCCAATCCTGTGGTCGGCTCATCCATCAGGAGAATGCTCGGGCGGGTCAGGAGTACTTTGGCAATCTCCACCCGCCGACGCAGTCCGCCCGAAAGACTTTCCACCATCTCCCCTCCCCGATTTTCAACGCCAAGCGCTTCCAGATTCTTGTTGATCCGCTTTTCCAGATCATAAGTCTCGAGACCATAGAGATTGCCATGATAACGGAGATTTTCACGAACGGTCAGTTTCATGTCCACCGCTGGATTTTGAAAAAGAACCCCGATCTTGCGTCGCACGGGAGTGGGAAAGTGGCGCAGGCTACGACCTGCGACAGAGATTTCCCCGTCCTGCAGAGCAAAAATAGTTGAGATGAGTTTAAAAAGAGTCGTTTTGCCGCTGCCATTAGGCCCGAGGACGCAGAACATGCCCCCTTCTTCCAAACGAAGATCGATATTTTCTAAAACGCGCTTACGTCCATAGGAGTACCCCACCCCGTCCGCCTGAACCGCACATAACGATGAGTCAGCCATGAACTTAGAAAGTGGGGAAAAAATTCTATTGGGTCAAGCCGTCTCCCATGGCTTGACCAAGAAAAGTGGAAGTAACTTAGGACGCCCGCGAGTAGGGCGCCGCATTTCCGTTAGGGGATTGCAGACGAACCAAGACCCCTTGTTGTTGAAGATAACCTTCAATTTGGGTGAGAGAACGAGTGGGTAGAGGCTTGGAGGTTCGAGAGGTACAAAGGGAAAGTTCACACTGATGGGCGATTTCTCCCGCATCCATGCCTTTAGACTTCGCGTGTTCAACCGATAGGAGCAACCTGCTTTTCCAGTAGTTCATCCGGTTATCCGCACACACCTGATGCTCTTCATCAATGACCGCTTGGGCGAAGCCCCATATTTCTCGCTGTAAATCCTCGGCCAAGCGTGTCGCATGGACGCCAAGGGGATGATGATGGACACGA
>CAMCNF010000061.1 GCA_945876115.1 Verrucomicrobia subdivision 6 bacterium
CGCGTCAACTGGCGGAGGAACACTTTGAAGCGAAGCGGGTTTGTCAGCATCTTCTTCAAGCAATCTAAGGGCTTTAGAAAGTAAGGCGCAACTTTCTCCCCTACCCCAAAAAGAGGCTTTAACGCGTCAGGACGAAAAAAAGAATAAGAAAGAAGGACACCCAAAAAACAAAACCAACCCCAAAGATTGCAAGCACAGCTCCCGTGTAATTTCCCTTTTTGAAGAAGTTAAAATTCACTTGCCTCTCCTAGTCCCCATCTGGAGAAAGGTACGGACCAGCAGGTGCCTTCACATGAAGCTTATGCACCCTTTCGCTTTTGGTCGTTACGTGGGGAATCCCATTTCCCATGGCCCAAGGTAGTTGGGTCGCACGGACAATTCCCAATTTGCGGTAAACTGATTTACGCTGATTTTTAATCGTACCCACCGATGTTCCAAATGTTTTCGCCGCCTCCTCTGCTGAGCGCCCTAAGACCAAGTACTGCGCTACATCCATCTCCCGCCGTGTCAGGACCTGTAAACCCAACTCTGGATCCGAATCCAGAATCGCTTCCTCTACCGAAGGAGTGGCCGCACACCTTCCCTGCAGAACTGTGTCAAGGCACACCCGCCAAGCTTCGGGGCCATCTCGCAAGTCCATCAGCCCATCTGCCCCTCTTTTTCTCCACCAGAGCACCGATGGTGCGGCAAATGACTCCCCAAAAACAATCGACTTAACCCCCTTGTGCTTATGGCGAATCAACTCACCATAAGGCACCAGTTGGGCCGAGAAAAAAACAATATCAGGCTTTCCCTTGTTTTCCTTGATGTTTTCGTAACACGACAAATACTCCAACTCACAGTTGAGCGGCTCCAAGATGGCTTTTTTTAGAATAAATCGAATCGCTTCGCGATCTTCCAGCACTAGCGCCCGCAAGCTTGAAGAAGAAACGGCAGCAATCACAACTTTATCTTTGCTCTTCTACTGCTGAGAGCAAAACCTTTTTGGGATTAATGGCATGAAAACTGTGACCAACGGAAGATATATTGCTATTTAGTTAGTTTTTTATAGATATTTTAAGTAAGTTTTTTGATATGAACAGTGTAGCTCTTTCTAGTATACGTCTACTTCCTATCCTCAAGGGAGTCATCTTAACGGCCTTTAGTCAAATGGCCTTGGCCTATGTTTCGCTATTTATTCATAATCTCTACCCCGTATGGTCCGCCCCTCTCTGGCCCGCATCAGGAGCTGCTCTCGCTGCTGTTTTACTAGGGGGACCCTGGATGCTTCTGGGCGTTTATCTGGGTCTACTCCCCTCTCAATTTTTCTTTTGGGGCGTCGTTCCCACTAGCACCGCCCTACTTTTACCTTTAGCCAACGCCGTTGAAACATTCCTCGCATGGCTCCTTTTACGCAAAGGAGTGCGCGGGTTTCACGATTGGATATCCACGCAACGGGATATTGTAATTTTCCTTATCGCCGCCCCTTGGATTCCAACCTTCACCAGCGCCCTACTCGCCCAAACTCTTTTACGCCATAACGGCGTCGTCCCATCCAATACCTTTTTTTCCGAGGTTCTCATCTATGCACTGGGAAATGCCAGCGGGATAATACTCCTCACCCCACTGATCTTGGTTTGGCGGAACTACTTAACTTTTCCTTGGCTGACTCGAACTGGTCTTCAACTCATTGCTCATACGTCGGTTGTGGCAATCGCAGTATGGATAATTCAAGCCGAGACTTTCCTCTCCAGCGCTTTTTTCATTGTTCTCATCCCCATCTTTATCTGGGGCGTCTGGTCAACCGGACTCAAGGGGGCGACTCTCTTTTGCCTGCTTTTATCTTTTCTTTTCTTCAGCTTAGAACCACAGCAGCCATTCGACCTTCGCCTAATCGCAAAACACTCCATTACCACTTCGTCGGTGTTTTCAACGATTCAAGAACCACTCACCATACAAGTAGGCATGCTAACCATATTTTGCCTGACCATGCTCCCACTCGGTTTAGCCGCCGATACCCTTCGAGCCAATGCCCGAAAAGATCAGCTCGTCATGGATTCACTCGATTCCACATTCTGGTCTTGGGATTCCGTCACCGGGGTGAAAATTCAGAGCAAGACCATTGCCGAAAATCTTCCTTTAGGGGTTTCCCTTTTCCAAAGAGGAAGCCCAACCGGGCAGATTAAGGTCACCTCCGCCAACCCCTCGCAGCCCTCTTACCTTTCCCATTGGGTGATCACCCAGTCCTCACCTAGCGGGGAGCCGCTCCAAGCCACCGGATTACTCCACTGCCTCCGTTTGCAAGAAAAGATGGAAAAGGCTGAAGCGAATGCGGAAATCGCCCAGATTGAGACCGCCTCTCTACGCTCTCGCTTCAACCCTCACCTTCTCTTTAATTGCCTTACTGGCCTCCGAGCACTCATCCGCCGCGATTCCACCAGCGCTAGGGATTTCACTGGTCACCTCGCCCGCTTTCTCCGAACTGCCGTCGACTCCCAAGCCCGCCCTTTGGTTCCGCTAAAGGAGGAAATTTCTCTTTGTCGTGATTATCTCGCCTTGGAACAAGTGCGCGGGACAATAATTGTCACAGAACTAAGTTTTCCCCGAAATACCTTGAATATTCTTATTCCTCCTATGAGCATTCACACCCTCATCGAAAATGCGGTGAAACACGGAACTCGAGACGCAAGAGGTAAACTTAATATCCATGCCTGCGCCATACTCAAAAACAAAAATAACCTAGTGATCCAAATTTCCCAGCCTGGTAATTTTTCTTCGACAAAATCAATAAAAAACTCTGGCGGGCTCACGCTCGTGCGCCAGCATCTGGCCCTGCTCTTCGGAAAAGAGGCGAATCTCGCTCTCCGCGAGGTCCCTTCGGGCACGGTCACTGCCGAAATGCAGCTCCCAGCAGGGAAAGCCTGAGATGAAAACCTTACGAGCCATCTTGGTCGATGACGAACCCCTCTGTCGTCAGGATCTTCGTGATGTCCTCCTTGGCTTCCCTCATGTTCGAATATGCGGAGAGGCTGGCAACATCGCCGAGGCCACCGCCCTCATCAATAAAAGCATGCCGGATCTGCTTTTTCTCGATCTCTCCCTCGGCAAGGAAATGGGCTTCAATCTAATTCAAGGACGCTCCTTTCCCGGTGCAATTATCGCCGTCACCGCCCACGCCGAGCATGCTGCCACTGCATTTGATCTCGATGTTGCCGACTACCTCCTCAAGCCAGTCGCGGAAGATCGGCTCCATCAAGCCCTTTTTCGTGCACAAAGAAAACTAGCTAACCCTAAAACCGTGCGACCCGCACCTAAGTTCGTCGCGGAGGTAGCCGGAAAAAGGGTGCTGATTTCAGCGGATGAGATTCATCAAATCGAATCGAATGGGAACTATATTTTTCTCCACTTAACGGATGGTAAAGCAATTCTGCGTTCAACCCTGCAAGCTGTCCTTCGGAGGCTTGCCAAAAATTCGTTCCTCGAAGCCTCTCGCGGTCGGTGGATATCCCGAGCACAAATAAGCGGGTGGTCTCGCCCCTCATCACTTAATTTAACATTAACCCTGCGCGATAAATCTACTGTTCGCGTTTCTCGTCGCCACGCCAAAGCAGTCCTCAGTGCCATTACCCCCCCACAAATAAGTACTTAAGAAGCTGTTAATTAGAATCTTATGCTTATTAGTCTTTCTATTTCTACATCTTCACAAGAAATATCTAATATATTTCCCAGAGGGGATGCTTTTCGGCCCAAATCGGTTATCTTGGAACGATGATTAGGTTGTCTTCATCTAAGCTATCTCCATTGCTGGCTCTAATCTTGGTATTTGGAATCTGTTCTGCCTACGCAGAATCGCTCCGTCCAACACCCAGCTCTCAAGCCACCGCTATTCTTGTCCAGAAGCTGTTGCAAGATCACCACTTTGCCGGGAAACCTCTAACCGAAGAAAAAGCCAAGGACTGGATCAAAGGCTACATGGAGTCGCTCGACTATAATCACGCCTTTTTTCTTCAGACCGACCTGCAAGCTTTCCAAAATACCTATGCCACCCAACTATCCCAATTGACGCAACGAGGTGACATCACCCCTGCCTTCGATATCTTCGCAAATTTTAACGATCGCGTTCGCGAACGCTTGGCTTGGATCAAGAATCGACTCCTCTTGCCTTTTGATTTCGCCACCGCCCAAAGCTATGAAATTGACCGAACCAAGGTGGGCTGGCCAGCCGACAAGATCGCCGCGGACGAACTTTGGGAGCGCCGCCTCAAGTTCGATGTCCTACGAGAGAAACTTGCCCCCCAATCCAAGATAGCCAAAGAGAAGAAAAAGCCTGAGGAGACTCCTCTGACCACCGTAACCAAGCGCTACGATCGCCTTGTCAAAAACCTCGATGAGTACGATAGCGAAGAAATCACCCAGCTTTATCTTACCGCCTTAGCTTCACTCTACGACCCCCACTCCAGCTACATGAGTGCCTCCTCGCTCGAGGATTTCTCCATTGGCATCAAACTCGCTCTTTGTGGAATTGGTGCGGTTCTTGCCTCAGAGGACGGCTACTGCGTGATCAAGGAGCTCGTTCCTGGTGGCCCTGCCGATCTCGATGCCCGACTCAAAGTAGGCGACAAAATTATCGGCGTGGCCCAAGGCGAAGGGGCCTTTGACGATATCGTTGACATGAAGCTTCGTAATGCGGTGAAAAAGATTCGCGGCCCAAAGAAAACTGTCGTCCGCCTTCAAGTTGTTCCCGCAGGCAGCAGTGCTGGAGAGCAAAGGGAAATCCAGATCACCCGCGACGAAGTAAAATTAGCCGCCCAACAAGCTACTGCCGCTGTTTACGATATTCCTAAAACCGAGAAACCCATCCAAGCCAGCGCAATCGTCTCGACCCCCCCTCCCGCCGCCCCCTCCCCCCCTTCGGGCAACTGGCTGAACGATTTGCGGGATCGTTTCGGAAAGAAATCTGAGGAAGCCACCCCCATCGTGGCTACCTCTGCCACGGTTCCAGAGGTGCTCCCAGGCGCATGGAGAATCGGAGTCATCGATCTTCCCAGTTTTTACGGAGAAGTTGGCGGGGCGGAATCTTCCGCCAGCGGAAATAATGCCACCCCTCGCTCCACCTCCCAAGATGTCGAAGTTCTCCTAAAAAAACTAAATCAGGCCAAGGTCGATGGAGTGATTCTGGATCTTCGTAAAAACGGAGGTGGGCTTCTGGATGAAGCGGTTACCATGACAGGTCTCTTCATTGATCAAGGTCCTGTGGTTCAAGTGCGCGACGGCAAAGGCACCGTGATTCAGCGCACCGATGATACTGCGGGGGAAACCTACCGAGGTCCTCTCCTCGTTCTTACAGGACGACGGAGCGCCTCCGCTTCCGAAATTGCTGCAGGAGCCCTGCAGAATTATGGTCGCGCTCTCATCGTCGGAGAAAAAAGTACCCATGGCAAAGGAACGGTTCAGGCGGTCGTCGAGCTTGGAAAGTTCCTCCAACAAAAAGCAGATAAAAGCATACCCCAAGCGGGAGCGGTAAAGTTGACCATTCAAAAGTTTTATCTCCCCAACGGACACTCCACCCAAAATCGTGGTGTTGTTCCCGATATCTCGATTCCCTCTCCTTTAGATTTCATGAAGATCGGAGAAGCAGATCTTCCCAACGCACTTCCCTGGGATGAGATCGGGCCTAGTCGCTTCTCCTCACTTACTTTTGATCCATCACTACGTGTCATGCTCATTGAAAAATCGAAGGAGCGCTTAGCGGCCGACAAGGACATGACTTTTCTGGAGACAGACATCGAAAAGGTTCGCGCGCGTATTCAAGCGGGTTCCATTTCGTTGAACGAAGTCACCCGCCTTGAGGAAAAGAAGGCGGAAGATCTGCGAAATGAGGACAGGAAAAAGATTGAGGAGGCCATTCGCAAAACGGCCGAGCCTCGTGCTCGATTTATCATCGATGATAAAAAAGGAGTGATCCTCTCTGATAAAGATCCCAAGAAAAAGAAGCCAACCCTAGAAGAATCTGCCGATGGCGAAACCGAAGGCATCACCGATGCCATCGACTTAACCGAGACTCTTGAGCTCAAAGAGACATTAACTATTATGGCGGACTGGTTAAATATTGTAGCTTCCCACCGCACTGGCAGCATGGCTAGAGACCGAGAAATTAGTAAAGAAACCGTAATTAAGTAGCTTCATGGCACGCACCGAATCTACCCAGCGCCTTCCTCTTGGCGCACCAGCACCAGAATTCTCCTTGCCCGATGCACTCGGCAAGACTTGGTCGATGGCTCAAATAGCTTCAGGGAGGCCTCTGGTGGTGGTTTTTGCCTGCAACCACTGCCCTTATGTCATCCACCTGCGCACCGCCTTAGGTGCTTTGGCTACTGAGTTTCTTGCTCGCGGAGTAAATTTCGTTGCAATTAACTCCAATGATGCCCAATCCCACCCTGACGATTCTCCTCAGCACATGCCCGCCTTTGCTCAATCAGCTGGGTGGAATTTTCCCTACCTTATCGATGCTACTCAACAAGTGGCTCATGCTTGGCATGCGGCCTGCACCCCTGACTTTTTCTTAATCGACGCCGCTGGGAAATTGGCTTACGCGGGTCAGTTCGATTCCAGTCGGCCAAAAAGTGAGACTCCCATTACTGGCTCCGATTTACGAACTGCCCTTGAGGCAGTAATTTCGGGTCGCTCAGCTCCCACCCCTCAGATTCCAAGCCTAGGTTGCAATATTAAGTGGATTCCGGGTAACGAGCCAAAATCCTAACCCACTCAAGGAGCGACATTATCTCGCTAGGGTCGGGCAAAACTCTGGCCCTACTCTACTCAAACTTTAAGCCAGTTTTCCCATTTAACGGAACTTAGCAGGTAGCAGGATAAGAAACGTTTGCGCCACCAAGAGACTCGTAATATAGAAAAATGCCGCCTCCTCCCAAGGCATCACTCCGCCAATCTTCTTGCCGGTAATCTGCTTCTCATCGAAATACCAAATCCCCTGACCAATGGCGTACCAGTCCGCCAAGCACAAATAACTTCCAATCAAGAAGGTCGGTAGAAAAACGTGCCAAGCGTAGGCCAAAAGCATCGGACCTGCCACAATCCACTGAATCAGGACTACTGGAATGAACCAAAAGAAAAGATGCCACGCGTAGTGAATACGCCTGTCACGCCGAGGCCACTCCTTCAAAGCAACCCCCAATCCCACCCAGATCACCAGAAGAAAGCATAACTGCCGCATCACTTGCGGATCCCCAATCCAGCGGGGAGGAGGCGCCGACGGCGGAGGAGCCATCCAGCGCAAAAAAATCCAACTCAAGAGCATTACCTCCACCGACTGAATTACAAAAAAGGCGTACTCCTCCACTGGTAGTCGCCCAATGCGAAAACGCACCCGCTCAGGAGGAAAGTCCCATATTCCTTTGGCCACGGCCCAATTATCCCACGGCGAGGTGAAAGCCACGACAATCCCTAGCACCCCAACCATCACCAAAACCATCTCGCCAGGCCAGAACCCCTTTCCGGAAAGAAAGAAAAGAATAAGGAGCAGTGGAAGATTGAAGGCAAGGTGAAAGCCAAGGTAACTCATATTGCTTCTATCGGTTTCGGCGTTCCTTGCACCAAGAGCAAGCCCGATGTTTCACCCGCGGTCCTTTTAGCGTACTTTAGCTTAAGTGAACTTACTCCTCATCGCTGGCCCTGCCTCTTCTACCCTGGACGAGGCTAGGGTCATTACCAACCGATCCAGCGGCCATACCGGTGCAACCATCGCGCAAGTCCTCCAAAGAAATTCTTTCAAGACGACCCTCTGGTTTGGCGAAGATATCTCCTACCCCCTACCCAAAGAACTTACTCCTTCAGCCCGTTTTCGCACGGTCAAGGACCTTGAAGGTTTGCTCTCAGAAAACGACCTCTCCACCTTCGACGCCATCCTCCTTCCCGCCGCCCTGCCCGATTACCAGCTAGAAAAAGCCTACGGACCCGACGGTCAAGAATTGAACCACCACAAATGGTCAGGCTCTCTTTCAAAAATCCATCTCGATTTGACCCCAGGACCAAGAATTTTACCAATACTCCGCAGGATGGCACCTCACGCTAAAATTATCGGATGGAAATGGGAGGCCGACGGATCTTTGGAAGACCTTATGACCATTGCCCGAAACCAGATTCGTGATTGCCAGACCGATGCCTGCGTTCTCAATGGACCCGCCTACGGTATGGGTCATCTCTTGGTTCCTGTTCGGGGGGAATCAGTTCCTTGCGCTAACTCCGACGAACTGGGCGAAGCTCTCGTCGCTTTCCTTAAGTAAGTCCCCTTGAAGGGACTGTCTCTACTGAGAAACTGACACTGTCTACAAAACGTACAAAATGGAGTAGAGGAAAACCCAAACAACATCGACGAAGTGCCAATAGTACCCAGTCAACTCCTCGAAAGTATGGGAAGGATTGGGGGTTTGCCCCGAGAATATCTTCATCTGCCTTAAGCCGGCACGGCCCACCGCAAGGAGAATGGCTAAGAGCCCGAGCAAAACGTGGAGACCGTGAAATCCTGTCATGGTAAAGAAACAGGAACCGTACGTTCCAAAAGAATTAAACCACATTCCCTCCTCTTTTAGGTGAAGCCACTCCCAAGCCTGAACCCCCAAGAAAATCACTCCAAGAATCGCAGTGAGGCCGTAGCCGAGGAGCCCGCTACCCCCCTTTCTCATCCTGCTTTCTCCCCAGTGATAAGTTACACTGCTCGACAACAGAAACACTGTGTTAGCGATCATCACCCAGTTGAGAAAAGTGGGTGGAATGGAAACTCCAATCGTGGGAGCCCCCGGAGGCGGCCAACTTCCTGGTCCCTGCGAAATCCGAAGGACGATGTAACCTCCAATCAAGCCAGCGAAAAGCATGGCCTCCGAGGCCAGAAA
>CAMCNF010000062.1 GCA_945876115.1 Verrucomicrobia subdivision 6 bacterium
GCTTTGCGCGTGGAGTTGAGCGCTTTCACAGGCCCACTGGATCTGCTCCTCCATTTGATCAAAGAGCAGGAGATGGATATTTATGACATCCGGCTGGAGAAGTTAACCGAGCAGTATCTCAGCCGTTTGGATAAGATGAGGGAAGAGAACCTTTCGGTGGCGGGAGAATTTCTGGTGATGGCAGCTACGCTGGTTTATTTGAAAAGTCGTTCCCTTTTGCCCGTGCAGGATCGCTTGCCGGAAGACGTCGAAGATGAAGATCCTAAGTGGGAGCTGATTCGGCAGTTGATTGAGTATCGCAAGTTTAAGGAGGCGGCAGGGCAGTTGGGTGATCGCGAGGCGCTCCACTCGCGCATCTTTGGGCGGACGCCAGAGCGGGTGGTTGCTCCTACGGCTTTGCAAGGGCCAGGGCAGGTTTCGATGTTTGACTTGGTCTGGGCTTTTCAAAAAATCCTTCGGAATGTGGAGGATCGTGCTCGGGCGGGTCGATTCCAAGATGAAGAGTTTACCGTGGGGCAAAAAATCGAATTTCTGCTGGATCGAATGACTCCAGGAGAAGAGGTACTCTTTGAGGATCTCTTCCGAACAGCATCTTCGCGGGGGGAGGTGGTGGTTACTTTCCTGGCTTTATTGGAGCTGATTCGCCTGCAACAGTTGGCGGCGTGGCAGGAAGGGCCCTTGATGCCAATTCGGATTCGGAGGGCACCAGAACTCGTTTCGGAAAACTTACCCTTGAGTGTTCCCGAGGGAGTTCCCCAGATTCCTGGGGAAGGTGCTGGCCAATCGCCTGACCTTTCCGCAGTTTAAAGGGTAACGATGATGGAATGGGCACGAGTACTGGAGGCGCTGTTATTTGCGGCGAGTGAACCGATGGAACCGTCGCGTCTGACCACGCTGTTACGGGATGGACCGGACGGGGGTCAAGGATGGCCTGAGATTCAAGAGGAGGAGTTGCGGGAGGAGTTGGCCCAGCTTTCGGAGCGGTTAGCCCCACGGGGTTTAATTCTGCGTGAAGTGGCGGGTGGCTTTCGGATTGGCACGGCCCCTGATTTGTCGGGTTGGGTGGCCAAACTCAAAGGAGTGGTGCGTCCTCCGCGGTTGAGTCCGCCTTCCTTAGAAACCATGGCGGTGATTGCTTATCGCCAACCGATTTCCAGAGCGGAGATCGAGGCGGTGCGTGGGGTCGATTGCAGTGGCACGTTAGATACCTTGGTGGAGCGCGGGATTATTCGGATTTCCGGACGAAGTGAGGCTCCTGGACGCCCAATTTTGTACGGAACAACGCCTCTTTTCTTGGAGCATTTTGGATTACGGGATTTGGATGAACTTCCGAATTCGGAAGAGTTGCGCCGAGTTAAACTGCCTGTCCCGGCAGATCCGGCGGGTCCCCAACAGAAGGAGTTGCTCCATGAAGCTATCGAGCCTGCGTCATAAAGTGGATCGGTTGGATGACCAGTTGGTCCATCTGCTTGAGCAGAGGTCCAAGGTGGCACATGAAATCGGCAGGCAAAAAATCAAGGCAGGGCATTCTGTTTTAGCCCCAGCGCGGGAGGCTATGCTTTTTCGTCGTTTGGAAGGAAAATTAAAAAATAAGGGGGCTCTGAATCTAGCCAGCTTGCGCGCAATTTATCGCGAGATCCTTTCCAGTGCGCGGGAGGTACAAGGAGGAACGAGAATAGCCTACCTCGGGCCGCAGGCTTCCTACTGCCATCAGGCTGCGCGGGAGAGGTTTGGGGGGAGCACCGAATTAGTTCCTTGCCCCAGCATGGCGGAGATATTTTCAGCAGTGGATCGTGGGGAGGTGGATGCGGGGGTAGTGCCGATGGAAAACTCTGGAGAGGGAGCGGTGGGGGCAACGCAAGAGGCATTGATGACGAGCGCGGGCTGGGTTTGTGGCGAGATTTACCTTCCGATTCGACATGCACTTTTGGCCCGCACGGCAAAGGGTCCGTTGCGGGTTCTCTATAGTCACCCCCAAGCCTTGGCGCAGTGTCGGCACTGGTTGGCTCTACATCTCCCAGGGATTAAGGTGATCGAGGTTTCGAGTACGGCAGAGGGGGCTCGGCGCGCTTCGCAGGAAAAAGGGTCGGCTGCTTTGGCAAGTCCGTGGGCGGCGAAAATTCATCGGTTGCAAATTCGCAATCGGGAAGTTCAAGACCAGCCTGGGAACAGCACGAGATTTCTGTGGATTGGCCAAGAGCCAGCACCAGCTACGGGCAAGGATAAGACGAGCTTACTCTTCACTTTGCCTCATCGAGCGGGGGCGTTAGCTCGAGCGTTAGGAGTCTTCGCCAAGAAGAAGCTAAATTTATTAAAGGTTGAATCGCGTCCTGCACCAGGGAAGCCATGGGAGTATGTCTTTTTCGTGGATGTGCGTGGCCATGCGGATCGACCTGAATTTAAAAAGGCGTTGGCTCGCTTGCAGAAGTTAACTCTGGATTTACGGGTTTTGGGTAGCTATCCGGAAGAGCGCTGAGATGGCCGAGGAGAGTACGCCCCCACCGCCGGGCGGGGAGGTGGAAGCTGGAAAGAAAAAGTTACGTCTTAAAGTTACCCAGATTAAAGAAAACACTCCGAGGGTTCGCCGGAGGGTAGTCACCGCAATGCCGGCGGCGATTCCTGGGGTGCAAGCGGCCCAGGCGGTGGAGGCGAATCGGGTTGGGGCAGGTCGGATCCTTCTTGATCTTGGGCGGGGTTTGGGCGAATCGATCCGTGGTTGGGACAAAAAAATCTGGGTTTGGGTGGGCGTAGCGGTTGGGGTGATGTTGCTTTATGGGACCTGGACTGAGTGGAGGAGGACGGTGGTGCGGGTGCGAGTCAATCTGAATGAGATACGATTGGGAGACCAACCCGAGGTTTTGGTTCTTTATGACTTCAGCGAGAGGTTAGCTGGGTTACGTCGCGATTACGGGCGGAGGTTGGCTCCGATTCGTCCCCAAATTCGGGAGTTGGAGAGGACTCTTGTTTTAGCGAAGGCGGATGCGGCGGGTACGGCAGAGAAAACTCGAATGGTTGAGAATGTATTGCACCAAGAGACGGGTAAAGCGAAAGCGGTCTATGATGAGTACCGCACCTCGGTCAGCAAATTATGGTTAGAGGAGGCGGGTTCTTTGGATCTGGAGTTTGATACGTATCGAAAGAAGTTTTTAGAGGAGGTGGAGGTTCGAGCACGCGAGGTTGGGTTATTTTATCATCCCGAAGAGGATGAAGATCTCCAGCAACCCGAGATTGCGGCAAATGAGTACCGTCTGGCCCTTTATCGTGCACCTCCGAGCATTAAAATGCCTGACCAGTTCGGTTGGATTGAGAAGAAGCTGATCGAATGGCGAAAATTTGAAAAGGATTGGAATGCGCGTTACAAGGGCTTGGGAGCGAAGGCGAAACAGTTGAGGAGTCCTGCAAGTACAAGCCTGGACGAAAAAAAAGCGCGAGTGGGAATGCAGGCTAAGGAGCTGGAGAAATTTCGTGGGGATGCGCTGGCGATCCAGCAGGAGGTCAAGGGCTACGAGGATCGATTGAAAGAGTTGCGGGCGAAGGAGGCTTTGGCCAAGGGACCCTTTGAGGAGGATGTCGCGGCGATTCCTGACGCCTTTCTTTGCCAGCGGATTCCCTTAGACGCAGATGCAGCTGAGATTATGGTGAAGGGAAAAATGGCTGAGGCGGCTCCGAATACCCTGCGGGTAGTGATTCGGGGAAAGCGAAATGGGGAAATCGCGTGGGCGATTTTACCTTTCGAGCCGTCGCCGCATAAGCGTGTCGAGGTTAAGGTGAAGGATGCTGATTTTCACCCAGTCAGTGACTGGCTGGAAGAGTAGGGTTAGTGATAGATCTGGAAGAGGCCCCAAATAATTTTAGCTGCCCCTAAAGAAACGGCTAAGGTGACTCCGAGGTAGAGGAGCCAGTTTGGAATAAGGGTGTCGGGCTTAGATTTTGGGTTTTGGCTCATGTGGATTTTTCCAAAGAAGATACTTTTTAACATCCCGTCCGAGCAGAGTCAGGAAAATTCCCACGATGAGAGTGTCGTCCACGATACCGATGATGGGGAGAATGTCGGGGATGAGATCGAAGGGATTGATAAGATAGGCTAGCCCGAGAATGCCACCTACGATAGTGGCGGCGGGGAGCTGGCGATATCGGCGGGCAAAGAGATCGCGGAACATCGCAGGGGCGGTACGGACTAAGGCGGGCATCTCGGTTAGTTTTGGGGTGAGTCGAATGAGTTTCATCGGAACGGATAAGCTTTGCAGAAACGGCGCGGGTGAAAAGGCAATGCCACAGCGGTGCCACAGGAATAGGTGTGTTTCCTACTCGACGGAGGTCGGCTTAGCTCTCACTATCTGGCTATGAATATTACAAAGCTCAGCATGGTTATCGGGGTTTGCTTAGGAATAGTTTCTTTTCAAAGTCTGGCTCAGACGCCCGACGCGGGAGCTGCACCCTCGGCGGTAGTACCTGCGGTGGACAAGGATGGTTTATTGAAGAAGGTAGCGGCTGCGATTAATCCTGATGCGGAGGGAGATCGGACGGAGAGGTTTCGGATGGGGCTGGCGGCTTTGGCTGATCTGAATCAAGCGGGGACGACGCCAGAGCAGGCGCTGGCGCAAGCTAAGACCTCGGGAAGCTTGAGCGGCTCGAAGGTGGAAAAGGCAAGTACCATGCTGATGGAGATGTGGACGTTGAATGTGGATCGGATGACAGAGCCCGCCACGCTGCAAGCTTTGCGCAGTGGGAAGATGCCTAGCCCTGGTTTGAAACGACCGTAAAAGTTAAAAGGAAACAACGCGCGCCGCACTGAGAGTTGCCGGCGGGGCTACTTTCCGTGCCGTTGGGGAAGCCAACCTGGCTTTTCTGGATTTGCCATGTTGGTCGGGCGCTCTGCCGTAGGGGTGAGGTTACTCGATTTTCCGGATTCGCTATCCTTATCCTCTGCTAGGGCATGGTTGATGACAAGGGATAGAAGGGTGAGGAGAAACACGAACATTTTCATTGCCTGATTCAAGGGGAAAAGGTGCTTTCGTCAAGGAAGAGGCTTGCGAAAACGAAATTAGGTTTCAGTTTCGATAAGATGCGTCTTCTTAGTCTTCTTTTTCTCCTTTGGGTTGGTTGGTGGAACAGTGCCCAAACCGAGGAGATTCCAACTCCGTTTAGCACTGCTCTGCAAGAGAAGGCGGAGGGCGGGGATGAGGACTCGCAGTTCCAGTTGGGAGATTGCTATTTCTTTGGGTTGGGAGTTAAAAAAGATCAGCGAGAGGGGGTGGCTTGGTATCGAAAGGCTGCGGAGCAGGGGCAGATGAAGGCTCAATTTAATTTAGGCGGATGCTTGCATGAAGGGCTAGGGACAGAGCCTAGTTTGACGGAGGCAATCTCCTGGTGGAGGAAAGCGGCAGGGCAAGATTATCCCCCAGCCGAGATCAGCATTGGGGATGCCTATGTTTTTGGTCGGGGCTTTGCGCAGAACGAAGAGGAGGGAGTGCGTTGGTATCGAAAGGCGGCGGATCAGAACTATGCAGCGGCGCAGCATCGCTTGGGGAACTGTTATTTTAATGGGCAAGGAGTGCAGAGGAGTGTGGTGCAGGCGATCCAGTGGTACCGCAAAGCGGCTGAGCAGAACTATGGGCCGTCTTTGAAGGCGCTGGCGAAGTTGGAGCCAGAGTAGACTGCTTACGGAGTCCTCAACTTAGCTACGCTGAGAACAAAAACCGCGAGGGTGAAGGCCAGCATGCCAAGAGTGACGAGGATGGGGAAAAGCCAAGAGGTTTTGTCAGGTATCTTAGACATAAAGAGTAATTAAAGCATTGGGGACTGGGTGTGAAGTCTGGATTGTTCTCTCCCAAGGATTAGCGAGGATCTGTTATGTACATTGTTCGGCGTGGGAAGGGTCGGCATGGAGTAGTTGGTCTCCATGGTTGGAGTGGGGACCACGCAACCTTCGATCCTTTGTTGCCCTGGCTGAATCCTGAAACCACCTTCTTTGCGGTTGATTTACCAGGATGTGGTAAATCACCCGAGCCGAAAGTGTGGGAGATGAAAAGCTTAGGTCGCGACTTGGCGAGGGAGTTGATTGCTTTGGACCACGTTCATTTAACTCTGGCGGGAAACTGTAGCGGGGCGCTTTTGGCACTTTTCGCCATACGAGAATTAAGGGAGATGGGGCGAGGGGATGTGGTGGGTCGGTTAGTGATGATTGATCCGTTTGCCTACTGCCCTTGGTATCTAGAAATCTTCGTTCATCCTGCTCTGGGTCCTTTGGGTTGGTGGATTTACTTAGTAACCTTTGCCAATCCGATCGGCCGATCCTTACTTAACCTCTGCTTACAAGGAAAACGCACTAAGGATACCCATCTGACAGAAACCTTTGCCCAGGCGAATCATCGTGCCACCTGGCGCTTTTTAAAGGTGATGTATGAGTGTGGTCCACCCGCCGCCTTTCGAGGGCTCAACCTCCCAGTCGAAATTCTGGTTGGGGAAAAAAGCTTTTCGACAGTGGTCAAATCGGTGGAGGTTTGGAAGGGCATTCTTCCCCAAGTGAGCGTCCACGTGCTGCCTGGTGTTTGTCATCTTCCCATCGACGAGAATCCGATAAGTGTGTCCAAGATTCTTTTCCGAGAGCCAAGCAAGGTACCGATTCCGAAAACCAACAAGCTATCTTCGCAAAGTGCTCGCCAACTCAGGGAAGAGCGAAATGAGATGACGCGGGGGGACTAAGAATCGAGATCTGTGCGAACCGAGATTAGTTGTGCCGATATTTGGGAAGATATTTTAAGGCTTGGTGAGCCAAATCCCCGTCTCAGGATAGGTGGATGTTATGTAGATGCCCTCAGGGGTACTTCTGCCTCGCGCTCCTTTCCGGGTTCGTGACCCCGCTGGTCCAAGCCGCCGATCCAGTTGCAGATTTCTGGGATGAGGTCAATCGGAGTGAAGTTATTTTCGTGGTTCCATCGGATGGGATCGAAAGCCCTGAGGCCACTGCAGTTCGAAGAGAGCGGGTTTTTGACGAAGCCAAGGATGTGGCTTTGAATCGACGTCTTGTTGAGCAGAAAATCTACTGGGTGGGTGGGCAGTGGGTTCGGCAAGGGCAGGTGCTGGGACCAGCCCAAACGGAAGGGGAGTTAATGGATTCGGATGGGGACGGCTTCGACGACTTTACGGAAGTGAAATATCATACCGACCCGATGGATGATGAGTCGACTCCAGCCCACTATTTCAAAGCGAAAGGGAAAAACCGAATCGTCTTCTTTACGACAAATGCCACGGGGCATGCTCGATGAATTTCAAGATCCGCAGCTTGCTGCTGCTGCTGTTCTTTGGTTTAAGCTGGAGTATTCAATCCCAAAATCTTTCTCCGATGGTGGAGCCTTGCATTACGGGACCCGATTGCCGTTGTGCCTGCACCCTGCATGGCAAGCCTTGCCCATGCATTAAGAAGTGTGCTACCGAACCAGAAAAAACCAAAGAACTGGTCCCGTAGTGATTCGATAAAAAAGCTGATAAAGATAACTTGGAAATGCTACGATTCTGATTCCCTTATGATTCCCTCTAAAATTCTTAAACGACTGCGGGTGACTCCGGGTCGGCGGGTTAAGTTGAGAAAGTATCCCACGGATCACGTGGCGGGCTTTGCGGGAACCCTTTTGGGGGAAGAGGCACTTAAAAATAGAGCCTTGGAAATCCTTGGAAAACGAAGAGGGGAGTTGAGTTCGGCACAGGAGCTACTTTATGCCAACGGGACGTACGCGGTTCTTTTGATTTTCCAAGCGATGGATGCAGGGGGGAAGGATGGGACGATTCGCCATGTGATGTCGGGCGTCAATCCCCAGGGTTGTCAGGTTTTTAGCTTTAAGAGGCCTTCGGAAGAGGAGTTGAAGCATAATTTCCTTTGGCGTTGTTCGAAGAGTCTGCCTGAGCGTGGTCGGATCGGCATTTTCAACCGCAGTTACTATGAGGATGTATTGGTGGCAAAGGTTCATCCAGATCGAGTGGATCTCCGCTTGCCCGAGAAACCAGGAAAAAAGTTCTGGGCGAATCGTTACGAGGACATTAATAACTTCGAAAAACACCTTCACCGAAATGGCACGCTTATTCTTAAGTTCTTTCTGCATCTTTCCAAGAAAGAGCAGAAAAAGAGATTTCTGGAACGACTAACCGATCCAGCCAAAAACTGGAAGTACTCCTCGGCGGATATGGCTGAGCGTGCTTACTGGAAGCAGTACCAAAGGGTATTTGAGGATGCCTTGACGGAGACGAGTACTAAGCACGCCCCCTGGCACGTGATCCCGGCGGATGAAAAGCATGTGGCCCACGCGTTGGTGGCAGAATTTGTGGTCAAGGCTATCCAAGATTTGGGGTTGCGTACCCCGACTCTACCGAAATACGAAAGAGCTGCTTTACGGGCAGCTCGGAAGCAGTTAGCCAAGGGTTGAGAAACTCATCAGGGTTGGGTTTGCGTGCTTTGGCGGGGTAAAATATTTATAGTTTCAACTCGTGATTAATGGCTTTCGCGCAGGCAAGAGGAGCAAGATTTTCTAAAAGGTATGCGTAGCTAACGGGGACGCAAAATTTACTGAGTGCTCCAAGTATATTCCATGACACCATACTTATGGGAATCGGTGAGCATACCAAAAGAGATGTCGACTGTGTTGTAGCTGTCCATCCCTTCGCCAAACCTTTTCGAGGTCCAGTTCCCTGAGTAGCGCCAAAGGTGAGGGGTGATACTTTCATCTGGACCACGCCCCATGTACTCCTTGACCTCTTCTTTGGTCATGCAACGGGTGTCGGATTCAAAGGCGACTTTTTCGGTGGCAGG
>CAMCNF010000063.1 GCA_945876115.1 Verrucomicrobia subdivision 6 bacterium
AGAATATCTCCAGGTCCGCCTTGAAGCTGGTGCAGCCAATCTCGCAGGGTCATAAGAAATTCAAATGCTTTCTCAGCTTGAGCAACTTCCACCGATCCCAACCAACCTTTCTTCCCGAGTTCTTCAAGCGTAGCCCCCTCTTCGGTCACACGCCCCACCCAACGAAGATTATGAAAATCTCTTAAGCCACCCACCCCCGATTTGAGATTGGGTTCCTGCATGAAAAGAGTTCCTCCCTCTTTTTCATGACGCGCACTTTGATTTTGTAACCGCCACCCCAAATAACTCTCCACGTGATTCTTTAAACAGCGCCGCAGATATTCCGCCTGACTTTTTTCCCAAAGGGAAACGGAGCCAGCCAAATATCTCGCATCGATCAAGGCCGTCTTGATCATCGGCTCCGCCTCGGCACGGTCGATTGTCTCGGGGATGGTTCGGCAAGCGTGCCCGACTTTGCATCCCATATCCCAAAGCCCATAGAGCACCCGCTTAACCACTTCTTCCGCGGCTCGGTTGGAAGTTCCTTCCCGAATGAAAACGAGGTCAATATCGCTCGCTGGACTCATCTCCTCACGACCAAAACCGCCCACAGCCCCCAGAACCAGCCCATCACCACAATCTGCGCCCCCCCCGCTCTCCCAAAGACGAACCAGCACCGCCGAGAGCATCCTTGCCCTCTCATGAGCTAAAACCAATCCAGGCACCCCCGCATGGGACTGCTCTGCCAAACACTTCTCTGCTGCCTGCAATTCTTGGCGGATCGACCCCATTTTTTCTTGAGGAGAAACCCCACCCTCCCCGTTCTGCTTATCTTCTCGGGGAACGGGTAGGGCTGAATCGGAGCTCAACTCTGAGGTCACTCCAGGAGTTGTTCCGTAGCAGAGTTAAAGATTTTGTAGTCCTCGACATTGGCATGGGGGTCCGCCTTGAAGCTGAACTGACCCGTCGAGCGACGCTGCAACTGAGCCAGAAGCTCATCGTCCTCCGTACGTAAGCGGTTCAACACATTGGGATTCACTACCACCCGAATTTCCGGCACATCAGGATGCATGCGGAAAATGCGACTAATCTCACGCTGAATTTCAACACTCATCGTCTCGAGCGATTTGACTATTCCTTTTCCACGGCAACAAGGGCACTCCATCGTGACTGCTTTGCGAATACTTTCCTGAACCCGTTGCCGTGTCATCTCGAGCAAGCCCAACTGGGAAATAGGCAAGGTATTCGTCCGTGCCCGATCCCGTCGCAAGCACTGCTTGAACTTTTCGTAGACTGCAATCTGATCTCGGCGAGCCCGCATATCGATGAAGTCGACCACGATAATGCCGCCCAAGTTCCTCAATCGTAGCTGCCGAGCCGCCTCCTCCGCCGCCTCCAGGTTCGTGCGCAGAATAGTATCGTCGTGATCCTTGCCCCCGCGCGACTTGCCAGTATTCACGTCAATCGAGACTAAAGCCTCCGTTTCATCTACCACTAAGTAGGCGCCGGATTTCAGCCAAATCTGCCGACGGAAAGCGTTTTCAATTTGTCGATTCACACCGTAGGCCTCGAACAATGGCTCGGGAGCCAGATGTCTTTTCACTTTGCGCAGGGAACGTTTAGAAATAGCTCCGACGATTTCGCGAACGCGTTTTTCGGCGTCCTCATTATCCACGAGCACTTCGTCGACTTCTTCCGTGAGAAAATCACGCACCGCCCGCTCTACCAAATCGGGCTCTTCCAAAAGGACCGCAGGAGCACTCTTGGTTTTCATCCCCTCCTCTACTCTGCGCCACTGCTCCAAGAGAAGGGCTAGATCGCGAACGAAATAGCGGGCCTGAAGTCCCTCTCCATTGGTTCGCAGAATCACCCCCATTCCTTCGGGAACGTCCAGCTCTTGCAAGATTTTCCGTAGGCGCGACCGTTCCGCCGGATCCTCAATCTTCCGCGAGACTCCGCTCATTTCCCCAAATGGCATCAGGACAAGATAACGACCGGGCAAACTCAGATTGGTCGTGACCCGAGCTCCCTTCGTACCAATCGGACCCTTATTCACCTGCACAATGACCTCCGCACCAGCAGGGTAAAGTCGCGGGATATCGTTGCTTGTGATTCTTGGTTTCCGCCCGCGACTGCCTCGGCGTTCCACCGCTTCAATCTGCTCATCCATCGCCGCAGGGACCGCATCCCAGAAATGGAGGAAGCCATTCTTTTCTAGACCAATATCGACAAAGAGGGCTTTGAGCGAAGGCTCCACGTTGTGCACGCGAGCTTTGTAGATGCTCCCGGAGATACTCCGGTCCCCATCGCGCTCGATGGAAAACTCTTCCACCACTCCCCCCTCAAGAAGAGCGACACGTTTTTCTAATGGTTCGACGGAGAGAAGCAGGCTGCGCCGCTCCTCCCTTGCTTTTACACCGAAGATTCGTTTAATGGTTTCCAATATCATAGTTATGTTTCCTTTCCTGAGGGCGCGTTTGAGTTTCAACCCAACTGCCGCTGCCTCCAGATGCTTTGCATCAATCCCATCGCGGCCATACACACAGCCAAGAAGGTTCCCCCGTAACTTACGAAAGGAAGGGGAATGCCGGTGATCGGTACCACCTTAATCGTCATCCCCACGTTAATGAAAAAGTGTGTGAAAAGCATTCCCAAAATACCTCCTGCTAGAAGCCGACCGGGAAAGTCTGGCGCGTGCCATCCGATCCACGCGATGCAAAAAAGCAATCCGGCCTGCCCCAGAATGAGAGCCGCCCCCCCGAAAAAGCCCCACTCCTCCCCCAGTACGGAAAAGATAAAATCATTGTAGGCAATATTTTTAGGCAAAAATCCGTAGAGGTTCTGATCGCCCCTTAAATATCCCTTCCCGCTAACTCCGCCCGAGCCAATGGCAATGATTGATTGGCGAATCGTCCAACCCGCACCCAAGGGATCCAAGTTGGGGTCAAAAAAAGTTCGTATCCGATTATTTTGATAAGTCTTCAGGAAAGGCAGCTCTTTACCCATCTGGCCCACATAAATATAAATGGCTAAGACCGCCGCTAAACCTGCGCCCGCAGGAATCAGGAGGTATCGCAATCGAGTGCCCCCCGCAAAAAGAAGACCAAAACACATCGGCATAAAAACCGCGGCCGAGCCCAAATCGGGTTGTCGCAGGATAAGGATCACGGGAATCAGGGCGAGCCCAACAAGAGCAAGAACAGTACGAAACTGCTCCATCCGTTCACGAAGAGAAACTAAGAGCGCACATGCTCCTGCGAGAAAAGCTAATTTCATCACTTCGGCAGGCTGAAAGCCAACTGGGCCCAATCGAATCCAACTCTTCGCACCATTTACCTCTCGCCCGAAGGCTAGAACCAAGAGCAAGAGAAACAGACCTGCCGCAAACCAAAACCACCCTTGAGCTACCCAACGGTGATAATCAGAAAAAGAGAGCAGGAAAAAGCAGACCAAGCCCAGCCCCACCCAGGCCGCTTGTTGAACGGCCGCGTTACGCAGATCCGCCGATTCGCTGGTATGGGTAGCGCTATAGATAACCATCACCCCAAACGCGCACAACCCCGTCATCAAAAATAAACTGGGCCAGTGTAAGCCTCTCCACCTTCGATTTTGAGCCATCATCGCCTCCTTAATCCACGACCCGCTCCGCCCCCGAAGCCTTCGTCCAGCCAGTTAAATAAGCCTCCTAATCCTCCGCTATTATCATCATCGGTACTGCCAGGAGGAGCGTAGGACCCATCGGAGGCCGTGACCCCGTGAAAATGACCCATGACGGGCGATTGATAAACCATGGCGGGAGCGATCCCTTTATCCATATCGAAAAGTTTAGCCAGAATTTCTGATGCCAAAGGTGCACAGGTTGAACCTCCAGAGACTCCCCCTTCCACCATGACGATCACTACATAGCGCGGCTCTTTCAGCGGAGCGAAACCAGTGAACCAGGTCCGCGTATCTTTTACCGTGCTACCTCCAATCTGGGTGACGAACTGGGCCGAGCCGGTTTTCCCCGCCACTTCGACATCTTTCACCGCCGCGTTTTTCCCTGTTCCCTCCGTGACAACTGCCCGAAGTCCCTCTCGAATGGCCGCAAGATTTTCCGGTTTTACTCCTAAATCACCTCGCTTGCTAGCAACTGCAAATTCCTTGGTGGCTTGTGTTCCTTGATCCGTCGTTTTGCCGATCCCTTGCACCAACCGAGGCCGATAGACCGTGCCGCCATTCGCCACGGCAGAAACCATTCCCGCCATTTGCAGCGGCGTCACTCGGACAAACCCTTGCCCGATGGAAGTATTCGCCGTGTGCCCATCACTCCACCTCTCCACCGCGGGCGGGGTGGGGCGGGGCACAGTCTTTCCCGCTGCGATCCACGCTTCGATCTTTGTTTTATAACTTTTCTTTTTCTCGGTCATCCGATTCTCCATCCACTCCCGCCCTGGCATCGTTCCAGGATCTTCTCCCGCCAAAAAAGGCTTTTCCTCGGCATCTACAAGCACCCGCTGTCCAAAACCAATTCGTCGCCCCATCTCACTCATCGATTCGATGCCGGTGCGGACGCCGAGTTGGTAAAAGAAAGTGTTACAAGACATCGCCAGTCCGCGCTTCAAAGAAATATCACCTTGGCCGTCTGGATTCCAGTCGTGCCAAGTTCTCCCTGCCATTTCGATGGCACCTGGGCTGTGAATGATCGTTTGGGGGGTGAAATTAGCTTTCGGATTCTCCAATGCCGCCAAAGAGGTAAGGGTCTTGAAAGTCGATCCAGGGGCGTAGGCCCCTAAAGCTCGATTGAGCATCGGTTTGGTCTCGTCGCTCATCAACCGTTTCCAATCGGTCGACTTCCCTGTCCCTCCTGGCACAAAACTATTGGGATCGAAATTCGGAACCGAGGACATCGCCAAGATATCCCCCGAATTCGGATCCATCACCACACAGGCCCCGCGCCCCACACGGCGCATGACTCCTTCGACGATTGTCTGCACCCGAGCGTCAATCGTGAGATATACATTTTGTCCAGGAACCGGAGCTTGAAATCCCTGCTCCTCCATAATGAATCCTAGATTGTTTTTTTTCAGAATCTTTCCGCCTGGCTTCCCCTCCAGCGCCACATCAAAAGCTTTCTCCACACCATCCTTGCCGACCACTTCGGGCTGAAAGGTTTCCAAGGTCTGCTCCTCGGGCGCACCAATAAATCCCATGACGTGCGCCGCCAACGCTCCATAGGGATACCAGCGGACTGGACGGGCCGCTTCTTGGACTCCAGGGATACGCGGATCCCTCTCCGCCATTCGCGAGAGGGTGGCAAAATCGATCTGGGTGGCCAACTGAAAAGGAGTGTTCGGTCTTTGCTGGGCGTGCCTTCGCAGTTCCTCTGGAACATAATTCGATTGAATTCCAAGATTGCGCAGAGGCTCTAAAGCGGTCTCCTCAATGATCTTTTCAATGTCGACTTGTTTCTGTCGGCGCTTCTTTTCTCCCAGCCCCACTTCCACGCTTTTCATTGGCAAACGACCCCGATGGGCTCGGGCATAGTTTCCGGTCAGTTCGCGCACATAGAGATCGACGTCATAACGAGCTCGGTTTTCTGCCAGGGGAACTCCGTTTCGATCTAAGATAAGACCCCGAGGAGGAGGAAGTAGAATCGGAATAGTGGTTTGGTTGAGCAGCGTTTGCGCGTGCTTTTCCCCTTCAAGAACCTGCACTACAAAAAGTCGCTGAAGCAGAACACAAGCGGCCAAGGCCACGAAGATCATGGCCGCGCCCATCCGTGCAGGCACGTTCGCTTTGGGTCGGACCAGAAGCACTATCGCCCCCTCCCGGCCATCCGCACATGGGCAGGGCGAGCTGTCGTTTCCAACCACCAACCTAAGGCGACCGAAGCGAGGCCATTGACAAAACTAGCCAGCACCAAAGAAATACTTAGAGAGAACGGCCAACTCCACTGGCGCACTTCCAGTCCGTGCAAGATTCGATCGGCAACAAAGTAGGTCACCGCGGCGAGAATCGATCCCACCACCTGCTCCGCTGCAGAAGCACCCACCCACCAACCCCGCTGAGTGCAGACCACAGTAGCCATGCCCCCAATTAAAACCACATGATGTCCCAACGCAGAAAAGGTGGTCACATCCCAAAAAAGACCCACCCCCAATGCCCAAACCAGCAGGACCCAAGGAGATAAAATTAAACCCGCTTGGATCGTGACCGCCGCCAGAAGATTCGTCGTCAGGGCCCATACGCCGCTGGCTTCAGGTCCGAGTGCGCGGATGCACCAGGCGCCCCCGGCCAAGAGCACCAGCCGACCAAAGTTCTTCTTCATTTCTTAGCGGGAGCTCCGCCCGTAAGAATAAACATTTCTCGCAAATCATTGAGCTCCGCTGCCGGCGTGACTTTGCCCTCACGATAGAGGCCCGAGTTTTTTTCTGAAGTGAGCGAGGGAGCCTCCGTCACTGTGCCCACCAGCAAATTAGGGGGGAAAGTACCGCCCAACCCAGTAGTCAAAACTCTCTCCCCCACAGCAAACTTCGATTCGCGGGTAACGAAAGTCATCCGGCAAAGCGGACTCCCGCCGTTCAGTGCCGTGTCCCCTAATAAAATGCCTCGGGCCCCCGCACTTTCTGTCAGCACGCTCACCTTGCAATTCTCATCGGAAAGAAGCATCACTCGAGTGGTCGATCGTCCGACTGTCCCCGTTTTACCCACCACACCACGCGGGGTTACCACAGGTTGATCTTGGGCCAGATTAGGATCGTCGTTCCAGCCTCGGTCCACCAAGACAGAGTTCCACCAGTTGGAAGCATCCCGCTCGATCACCCGGCACGCGAGAAGACGAAAAGCCTGCTGATCGCGAAAGGCGAGCATTTCCCGAAAGCGGTCGTTCTCCGCGCGTAGATAATCCATCTGCCGAATTTCTGTCTGCAGACGAACATTCTCTGCCCGCAAATTTCGGTTTTCCTCCTCAAGGACATCAAACTGTCGCAAGCTCGATCGGAATTCGGTCCAACGATTTTTCACTCCGCCCCAGCCTCGTGCCAAGGGGGAGATCGTTTCAAGGGTCACACGCTCCGTCCATCGACTGGTGGCCGGAGCAAAGAAAATCACCAGAACACCAAAGGCCAGGGCAACGCCAGCACACGCAAAAACCCACGGTCGCGACATGGTTACTGTTTGGGAAAGAGGAGGTCAGGCTGGACAGAGTCCGCCGCGGCTTATCCGCGGCCGTTGGCCATCGTCAACTTCGTCAAAAACTCCAGTTCATCGAGCACTTTACCTGTGCCTTCGACTACCGCGCTGAGGGGGTCCTCCGCCACATGAATGGGCAGACCCGTTTCCTCACTAAGCAGCCGATCAAAACCTCGCAAGAGGGCTCCTCCTCCCGCCAATACGACCCCACGCTCCACCAGATCACTGGAGAGTTCAGGCGGGCATCGTTCTAAAGTAAGTCGGACACTTTCCAAAATAATCTGCACCGGCTCGAGCAGCGCCTCGCGCACTTCTTGCGAAGTCAGGGTTAGGGTCTTGGGCAAGCCAGCCACTAAATCCCGCCCGCGCACTTCCATCGTAATCTCTTTTTCCAAAGGATAGACCGAACCAATTTTGATCTTAATATCCTCCGCCGTCCGCTCCCCAATCATCAGATTATAAGCGCGCTTCAAATAATTGATGATCGCCTCGTCCAACTCATCACCTGCAACGCGTACACTCCGACTAAAAACGATCCCCCCGAGGGAAATAATCGCCATCTCGGTCGTGCCCCCACCGATATCGATAATCATGTTGCCCGAGGCATCTTGCACTGGCAGCCCTACCCCAATCGCCGCGGCCAAGGGCTCCTCAATTAAACGCACACTTCGCGCACCCGCATGGGCGGCCGACTCACAAACCGCACGCCTCTCTACCTCGGTAATTCCTGAGGGAACCGCAATGACTAAACGAGGACGAGGGCGCCACCGGTTTTGCGATTTGGACGCTTTTTCAATAAAACATTTCAACATCGCCTCGGTAACCTCGAAATCACTGATCACCCCATCTTTTAGGGGCCGAACCGCAATAATTGAACCTGGGGTTCTGCCCAACATCCGCTTTGCTTCATCCCCAACCGCTAAAACCCGACGAGTGGCCTGATCCATCGCCACCACCGAAGGCTCACGCAAAACCACCCCCTTGCCACGGACATAGACCAGCGTATTGGCCGTGCCCAAATCCACGCCCATGTCGTTCTCCAAAAAGGGAAAGAGCTTACTCAACATAAATAAGTAAAAACTAATCTCCACCCACTTCCTCTCCCCGTCAATACGCAAAACTCCACCTACCCCCTACCCTTTTATCCCTTCCAGTGTACACTCCAAAATGGATTTGCCTGAGCAAGTAGGAGTCATGGTTCTGCCCCAAACCGTCTTTTTCCCTCATCACCTCTTGCCCCTTCACATTTTTGAACCCCGCTACCGCGCCATGGTCAAATGTGCCCTCGAAGGCCCGCGAATGTTTGCCATCGCCATGGATTCCCCAAAAACCGATTCCCTCCCCCGCTCCCCACGAGTCGGTAGTCTTGGGCTGATCCGCTCTTGTGTTCTCCAAGCCGACGGCACCTCCAACTTAGTTTTACAGGGAATCGCCCGCGTTCGACTCGATCACCTCGTGCAAACTCAACCCTATCTCATCGCCACCCCCGAACCCCTCGACGATCCAGAGGAAACTAGTGCAACTGCCACCGTTATTCGTGAAGCTCTCCATGCTAAAATTCTCGAAAAAGTTGAGAAATTTGATGATCCCGC
>CAMCNF010000064.1 GCA_945876115.1 Verrucomicrobia subdivision 6 bacterium
CCCAGAGGAATTCCCTCCAAAGCCGCCTGTGCCTTCGCCCTACGATAAAGCTCATCCCGAACAATCAAGGTGGTCTTCACAAAACCATAAATATGGTATTTCCATACTTTGTCAACTTCTACCCATCCCACCAACATCCCAAATCGCCCGCTGCGGGCGCCCTCCGAAGTAACGCGTCCGCGGAACGTAGAAGGGTTTCCATCCTTTGCAGCTCTACCCCCTCTTCTTTTCGGGACTTCCGACCTTCAAACTGAAAACCTAGGTAGGGCGGTCTCTCCGAGAACGCCTGCGCTCAATTCTGTACGCTCAAACGCCCAGCTAGGCAGCCTCGGAGATGCCGCCACTACCTAAGCTTCCTACCACAAAACCACTTTCCCCAATTCATGCGTGAGCGTGTCCCGCAACCGCGGGACTCACCCCATTCTCACCATCTGACATTCACACATTCCCACTCGCCCCCCCTTTCCGACCTTTGCGTCCTTGGCGTGAGTAAAACTGCAGCTACCCGACCGTCTGAGCTTTAATCAAATATGGATCGCGTGCCCGACCGCCGCTTCGGTCGCTTCCTTGATCATCTCAGTCAGCGTCGGATGAGCGTGGATCGTCCCAGCAATCTCGTCCGCCGTCGCCTCCAGCGTCATTCCCAATCCCACCTCCCCAATCAACTCCGTCGCCTCCGCCCCAATAATGTGTGCACCCAGAATCTCCCCATGCGGTTCCCCGATCAGAATCTTCACCATCCCTTCCGAATCGCCACTGGCCACCGCCCGCCCACTCGCCCGATACGGGAACCGACCCACCTTAAACTTTAACTTCTTCTCTTTCGCCGCCGCCTCAGTCAGTCCAATGCTCGCCACCTGCGGTTGGCAGTAGGTGCACCCTGGGAAAATCCCAACCTTCTTCGGTTGGTACTTCGCATCAAAAATTCCGTTCACCGCCTCGATAGCCTCAAACGAGGCCACGTGGGCCAGCCAAGGCGGTCCAATAATGTCCCCAGCCGCAAATACTCCAGCCATCGAACTTTTGTATCTTCCGTCCACCTTCACATAACCCTTCTCCAACTCCAGCTTCACTCCCGCCTCCAACGCACCGTCCAGATTCGCCTGCACCCCGACCGCACAGAGCAACGCATCCGCTTCGATCGTCTTGGCATTCTTTCCCGACAACTTCACTTTCACTCCGGAAGCCGTAACCGTGCAACTCTCCATCGAGGTTTCGGTCAGGATCTCAATTCCCTGCTTGGCCAAGTTCTTGCCCAACATGTCGGAAATCTCCTCATCCTCGATCGGCAAAACCCGCGGCTTCATCTCCACCAGCGTCACCTTCGTTCCAAAAGAATGTAGGAAGTAAGCAAATTCCACTCCAATCGCCCCCGCTCCCAAAATCACGACGCTCTTCGGCTGTTTCTTTAACTCCAGCGCCTCTCGACTCGTCATCACCTTGACGCCATCCACCTTCAATCCCGGCAGGACTCGCGGCAGACATCCGGTCGCCAACATAACATTCGTCGCCTCAATCACCTGACTCTTCCCATCTGCCGTCTTCACCTTGATCTTACGGTCTATCCCCATCTGTCCTTCCCCAACCAGATAATCCACCTTCTTGGCCTTGAGAAGGAACTCGACTCCCTTCGCAATCCGATCGGAAACGCTCCGACTTCTTCCGATCACTTTCGCAAAATCAAAGGAAACTTTCCCCGTCGTAATCCCAAATTCCTCAGCGTGTAAGATGTGCTGATAAACCTCGGCATTCTTCAGAAGCGACTTAGAGGGAATACAACCCCAGTTCAGACAAGTCCCCCCCGCACGTTCCTTCTCGATGACAATTACCTTCTTCCCCAACTGCGCCGCCCGAATCGCCCCGACGTAACCGGCCGGGCCTCCACCTAAAAATGCCAGATCATAGGTCGCCATAAATTCCCCTTACATTAAAAGAACGCCGGGACTTTCCAAAACTTCCACCAGCGCTTTAAGGAACTCACCCGCCATCAAGCCGTCTACCACTCGGTGATCGGCCGAAACGGTCAGGCTCATTCTTTCCCCGGGAACAATCGCCCCATTCGACGCCAACACCGGCTTCTTGACCGTCGCCCCCACCGCCAAAATCGCCGCCTGAGGAGGATTTAAAATCGCAGAAAATCTCTCCACTCCGATCATTCCTAGATTGCTCACCGTAAAGGTCCCGCCCGTGTACTCCTCGGGCTGTAGCTTTCCGGCCTTCGCCTTCGCTCCTAGCTCTTTCGCCTCCCGCGCAATCGTCCGAAAATCTTTCGCATGAGCATTGCGGATCACCGGCGTGATCAACCCATCAGGCAAAGCCACCGCAAAAGCCAAATGCACCGCCCCGTGTTGCCGAATCGAGGCTCCCTCCCATGAAGAATTGACCGCGGGAACCCGCCGTAGGGCCTCCACCGCCGCCTTCAAAACGAAATCGTTCACGCTCAATTTCAACTTCTCCCCCGCCATCTCCAAAGCCACATTCGCCGAGGCCCGCAATTTAGCCAAGGGAGCCGCGTCCACCTCACGTTCAACGTAAAAATGGGGAGCGGTCGTCTTACTCTCAACTAAACGACGGGCGATCGCCGCCCGCATCTGGGAAACCGGACGAACCCCATCCTGTGCGATCGGCTTCCCGCCAAAAATACCTGCCGTAGATCGAACCGATCCTCCCCCTTGTGCCGCTTCGACATCGCGGCGCACAATCCGACCTCCAGGCCCCGAACCCGCCACGCGAGTCACATCCACCCCTTTTTCATTGGCAATTTTTTTGGCCAAAGGAGAAATTTTTACCCGCCCCGAGGAAGAAACCACGACCGCCGTAGGCACCGCCGCGGTTTGCGTTACCGTTTTAGCTTCAGCAGAAGTTGATGCTGGAGCGGGCGAACTCGAACTCACCGCATCCACCTTTTCCCCAGGTTCTCCCACGACCGCGATCCGCCCGTTCACCGCAACTTTTGAACCTTCTGGAGCGGCAATCAACAAGATCGTTCCCTTATCGTAGGCCTCTAAATCCATCGTTGCTTTATCCGTCTCCACCTCAGCGATTACCTCCCCAGGCTTAATCGTGTCGCCGACTTTCTTGTGCCATTTCGCCAAAACTCCCTCCGTCATAGAAGGACTCAAAGCGGGCATGGTGATCTCTTTAGCCATAAAGTTTTTTAGAAACACGAGTATGCCGTCTCAAAGGCAAATCGTCGAGCGCCTTTCCCCTACTCCAGTATCTTTCCATAGGCTCGGTGTACTTCGCGAAAACCTTTTGCCGCCTTCTCCATCCAATCCTTCCCATTTCGTCCTCCACACCTTTTCGCTAGCCATTCCAAATTCACCCCCACCCCAGGTAAGGGCACCCCGCCTCTCCCCTCGTCCAACCGCACCCACCACTCCGCTTGCGACCAAAATTCTAAACCTTGAAGAAGCGATTCGGCTTCCCGGGGAAACTCTCGCCTCATCGCCTGCAGAACTTTTTCCGTGCTCGTCTCCACTAAAACTTGGCGCATCTGCCAAGCTTGGGCGGCAAACTCAATATCGATCAATCCACCACGGGCCGTTTTGTACTCCCTCTCCTCCTCCCCCACCTTGACCCTTTCGGTCGCAATCCGTTCCCTCATCGCTTTCACCTCCTCAAAAAATGTCTTACTCTGCCCTACCTTCTTCCAAGTTTTTTCCACCGCAGGCCAAAACTCCTGCCCCACCCCCTTCGCTCCACCTACCCACCGGGCGCGGCAAAGAGCCTGTACTTCCCACGACTGCGCCTCTTTCCCGTAATACTCCGCATATCTTTTCACTGACACCACCAACGCACCCTCCGCATACGGTCGCAAACGGAAATCGGTTTTAAACAGAGGCTCAGTCCCCCGCTCCGCAGTGAGAAAGTGAATAGCCCGTTGGAGCGAATCCTCTCCCTCCCCCACCACGAGCAGATCTAGGTCCGAGCCGAAACTCAACGCCCCGCCTCCTAACTTCCCCAGTCCCACCCACGCCCACTTCGGCTTTCCCGCAAAATCCCACGCCCAACCTAAACACGCCTCAGCCAATGCGGTGAGTTCACCCTGCAAGATCGGGATGGGCGCTAATCCTAACAAACCTCTCAAGGCGATCCGTAGCTCCTCCCCCCTCGTGTAAATACTCGCTTTCTCCATCGCCTCATCCCCGTCTTTCTTCTCAATTTTCAAGGCCGCACGGTGCCAAGCCAATGTTCTCGCTCCGTCCAACCCAGCCTGCACCACCTCTTCAAATAGTTCTGGGTGCGCAACCAACCGTGGTCCTAAGGCTCGACTGCTTTCAAAAAAACGTATGAGTAGCTCGAGAGCTTGAGGACTGACACACAAACTCTCGTACAACAACGAACGTGCCCCATACCCTTGGGTAAAGTTAGCAAACTCTCCCAAGGCCAAATCAGGTCGCGCACATCCTTCCAGCTGCTTCTTCAAAAGAGGCCTCATCCGCTGAAAATTCTCCCGCGTCCTCGCTGTAGCGTGGACCTCACCGGATGGAGCCAAACTAGACCACGCCGCCTCCGCCACCACCTTGTCCTGCCAACCAATCGACGAGGGAAAGGTCGAACCCACAAAAGCTACTGTCGTAGGACGAATCTCGGCGAAGATCGAGTCGTACACCGTGCGGACCCGGTCGCGCCATCCATCCACCGCTTTGCCCAATTCGCCCGCTGAACTTAAATCAATACTTTTTGCCAGCCCTTCGCGGACTTCCTCCTCCTCTGGCAAGAGATGCGTCTGTCGAATATACCTCATTTGCAGACGATCCTCGAGTCGACGCCAAAAGTTATATCCGCCAAGCAAGGTTTCCGCCTCTTCGGACCGCAGAATCCCCAGCGTTTCTAAATTACGAATCGCCCGCCGTAAATCATGCGTCTGCAAGGTTGGTTGGGTGGCACCGTGTAGAAGTTGTAATCCCAATACAGGAAACTCCACTTCCCGGAGCCCACCCCGTCCACGCTTAATCTCTCGATCTCGGTCCGCTGGAGCAATCAACTCGTCCTCTGCCCGTGATTTCTGCTGAAACAACTCCCCCAAAGCGGAAGGGGATAGGCCTCTCGGATAAATAAACGCCTGCAAGGTTTGAAAAAGATGGTACGCCAATTCCGCATCTCCCCCGACCTGTCGGGCGCGAATCCAAGCACATCGCTCCCACACCTCTCCGTAGGCTTGGTAGTAATCTTCTAATCCCGTAGACGTAGGAACCAAAGTTCCTTGATCCCCCTCAGGACGTAATCGAAGATCAATTCGATAGAGGGAATTCCCTCCTCGTTCATCGATCTTTCCCACCAGACTCCGTGCCAAGCGAGCCTCCGCATCTCCTTTTTCTTCTCCTGCTCCACAGAATATTAAATCGAGATCAGAAAAGAAGTTAAGATCGCCCGCCCCTAACTTTCCTAAAGCCAGAACCGAGAAGTCCCCAAGATGGGCTTGATCAGTTTCTGGCGCCTCCTCTCGTGCCAGGCCAAGCGAAGCCCCCAAAGTAAACTCGGCCAACACCGAAAAGGCACTCACTCCGCTTGCGGAAACCGCTGGGGTGGCGAACGCCACAAACCCCAGACGCACCAACTCCGCCCGTTGCCATATTCTTAGTGCCTCCCACTTCTTACTGGGAGATCCCGCCTGACTGCCCAACTTTTTCCACTCAATTTTGTATTTCCCCACCCCCTTTTCCATCAGCAGATCGCTCGGATTTTTCGAGCCTGCGATTAAAATCTCATTTTGCGCTAACACATCTCGACTCCCTGGGGAAAATTCGAGAAAAGCATCCCAAGCCCGCTCAGGAGTTGGAAGCTGGGAGCGGAGCTTCACGTCGGGCCCTCCTTTTCTTCAGACGAGAAGGTGAGCTCGGCGCAGGAGTGCGCGCTCCTGCGGTTGGAGAGGACGCCACCGCCCCTTACCCAACTCGTCCAGCAGTGGACGGAGAGCCGCTCGAAAGGTCGCTTCACTCATTCTCGCCACCTCCAGGGTCGCCGCCATTTCCTCCATACTTTTCTGCGCAGGTTCCGTTAAGATCGGCGGTTGCGGAGCCTGCTTCCGCCAACTACGAGCCAGGGCGTAGCCCGCTAATAGTCCTCCAATGTGTGCGCTGTGCCCGATAAAGGAGAGTGCTGGAATAAACATCAGCACCAAACTCAGGACGATAAAGGAACCCACCGCCTTGCTCGCACGAACTGGAAAAGGAAAGGGAAAGATAAAGAGACGGGCGTCTGGAAAATAAATCGCAAAAGCAGCCACCACCGCTAGGACCGCCCCGCTCGCTCCGACAATTTCTTGAGAATCCGCCTGCCACCCCTGCCAGGTGTGCCCTGCCATCCACCAACCCTGTCCAAGGAAAGCCGCCGCCGCCGCCAGTCCACCCAAAATGTAGAGAATGAAAAATCGACTCGAGCCCAAACGAGATTCCACAGGTTTTCCAAAAATCCAAAGAGTCATCATATTAAAAAGAATGTGCGTCACCCAAAATCCCACTGGAGGAGCGTGCAGCCACATATAGGTGAACGGTTCCCACCAAGCCCCTGCCAAAAGATAAGCCGGAGAAAGCGCCAGCATTTGCCGCAGAATCGAGTCGGAGGACGGGTAGCCAATCGTAAACCAGACGTCAGCCACCGCCACGGCAACGTTCCCAATTATAATCGCCCGCGTGACCGGAGCTGGTTTTTTCACAAGTGAGGACGCGGAGAGTGCAGCTTCGCTTTCGAGCGCAAACGGAAAACATTATTCCAAGTCTTGCGTAAAGCCATCGTGCGGCTCATGTATTTTTGTTCCAGGCTCACCGCTCCTTGACGAATCGAGGCCAAAGCCCCTTTCACACTGAAGTCGTTCATTTCTAAAACAGTACAGGCTGTTCCAATCGCTTCCACATGGTGAGCGTCACTCCCTGCGGTCATGGCCAAATCGCGTTTCTCCGCATAATCATAAGCGCGTTGATTGGCTCTTTTAAAAGTGACCGCTGCGTTAAAAACCTCGATCGCTTCCAATTCGAGCTTATCGCGAATCGATTCTCGGATTCCCGCACGAAAGTTATCGTAGGGATGAGGAGGCACCGCCAAGCCACCTCCCGAGTGAATTAATCCCATCGCCTCCGCAGGTCCAATCCCTTTCAAATCCGGCAAACGAACGCCCAAGGCCAGCAGATGCCCTGCCGAGGTCGTAATCTCCTGGCCAGGCAAAATAAGAAACCCATCCACGGGTTGCCCATCCTCTCGCATGAGTCCGACCGATAGAAAATAATCCACACAGGCACAAGTATTGTGATCGGTAATCGCGAAACCGTGCAGGCCCCTTTCCTTGGCCACCTGCACCATTTCTTCGGGTTCACTCACCCCATCCGCCGAAAAACGGGAGTGGCAGTGGAGATCAATTCGGTAATTCATCCCTCAATCCTTTCAGAGTCCCGACCCTTTTTCCACCGTTTCGATTTGGACATAGGTGCGTGAGGCCGAAACATCCGTCCCTGGGGTAAGTTTAGCCACCTTCATCTCCCCAATCACCACCGTGTCCTCCGCCTCGATTATACTGTTAAAAGTGAATCGCTTAATCGCCTCCCCTTTTCCATTTAAACCATCTGCCCGGATCATCGTCTTGTATGTTTTACTAATCCAGTAACGCACTTTGGCATAGTTACTCTCCACTGGGGGAGTCACCTCATAAACCCAACAATCCAACATCATCACGGAATCTTCACCCTTGGGCTGGGGATCAGGCCACCGCAGAAAATCGATTCCCAAGTCCTCATAGGCCAAATCAGTCCCCGCCACCGACTTGGTTTTTTCTAGTCCCGTGACCACTTCCCAATTCGCGCTCTCCTTGCTCCTTTTCTGAATCAGGCTGCCCTCGGGCGCAAATCGTACCCGAATCTGCAAGGGACGATCCTGGAACTCAAACTGGAGCAACCGATCCTTCGTGCGCACCAAAATGGGTATCTTTTTTTCTCCGCTTTGTACCTGCCCCTTGAGTCGCAAATCTTTCATCACCAAAGTCCGCCAAAGGAAATGCTGCATCTGCTGCGGTGTCGGCGTTATATCCTTTTCGGAGGTCGACCTCTCGCCCCCACCTTTTGCGGAGACCGTTTTTCGATTTTGAGCCCACCCAACAGAAAAAAAGCAGACAAAAAGGAGTGCGTAAACAACTTGGCGTACCATTTTTACTAATTTAGCCTCAGCCACTTGATCTCCCAAGTTTATTCGCTGGATCTCAGGTTCTTCCGACTTATCAACCGGGGAATCAACCATCCACTCCTCGATCAGTTTTTTAATCTTCTGGCAGATGGACGTTTTTGGACCCCCATCCTCGTGCTCCTCGCCATACTCCTTTTTCTCCGCGGAGGACAACGAGTCAAATCCTGGGTCCTCTTCACCGCCATCGGAATCACTATCGGGGATCCCCTCATCTGCAATCCGTTGAAGCATTTTTTCGATCGACCTCGCCCCTTTCAGGCCGTCGAAGGGGTTCGCGATGTCAGCCCAGGTCCTGCTGACCACCCTTGGCAACCCAGCGTCAGTATTTCTGGTATCCCTGAAGGGGACGTCGCCCACGGTCGATCCTTTCCCTCCGCCCATGTGGCCAATGCCACCACCGCCGCCTTCAGCGCCAGCCTCATCTGGGGAAGCGCCCTCCGCTGGCCTTGGATTCTTGTCGGACTCGCTGCACTAGGGCGCATCTACACCGGAGACCACTATCCCAGCGATGTTCTCGCCTCCATTCCACTCTCCATCGG
>CAMCNF010000065.1 GCA_945876115.1 Verrucomicrobia subdivision 6 bacterium
AGCGAAGTCCTCGGTCGCCGCAGCGCCAACCGTGGCGAGTGCGCTCAAGCCTGCCGTATGCCCTACACCCTCGAAGTCGACGGCCAACCCCGCGACCTCGGGGATCGTGCCTACCTTCTCTCCCCCCAAGATCTCGCCGCTGTCGATGAGATCCCTGAACTCATCAAACTCGGCCTCCACTCTTTCAAGATCGAGGGTCGGCTCAAATCTCCTGACTACATTACCGCCGTCACTACCGTTTATCGCCAAGCCATCGATCGCGTCTTGGCTCAGCAACCCGCGCCCGCATCTCCTGAAGAAAAGTACCGCTTGGAGATGACCTTCAGTCGCGGCCTTTTTTCAGGATGGTTCCACGGGGTCGATCATCAGCAACTTGTCCACGCCCGCTTCGGAAAGAAACGCGGTCCTTTTGCGGGCAAGATCGCCCGCACTGGGCCTGACTGGCTCGAGCTGGATGAAATTCTCACCCCACTCCATCCAGGAGACGGCGTCGTCATCGATCGGGGCTCGGACACCGACAACGAACCGGGCGGTTTTCTCTTTGGCGTCCAAGGTAACCGCATCAGCTTTCGCCACGGATCCCTCCCACCCCACTCCACTCGACCTGGCGATCGCGTTTGGAAAACCAAAGATCCACAGCTGGAAAAGCAGTTAAAGGCCGAACGTTCCAAGGAAGCTCCTACCGAAACGACTCCACTGCATCTAAAAATATCCGGCCTGGCTGGGCAACCTCTTCATATCCACGCCGTGAGCGGGATCCAAGAGGTCAACTTATCGTCTACCATCCCCCTTACTGCAGCTCGGAATCGACCTCTGACCCCTGACTCCCTCCGCGATCAGTTGAGTCGGTTGGGCGGCACCCCTTTTCATCTCGGCGCCCTTTCCGTCACCTTCCCCGAGCCCGTTATTCTTCCCGTATCCGAACTCAACCGCCTCCGCCGTGAGATCGTCTCCCGCCTATCCGAGGAGCAGCAATCTCACATTCCCAAGAATGTAGGAACTTCACCCCTCACGCCCGTTCCTCTCCTTCCCACCCTCCTCCAAGCCATTCATATCAAGAAATCTACTCTCCCCGCTCCTTCTCAACCCTTTATCTCCGTTCTCTGCCGCACTTCCGAACAAGCCCAAGCCCTCGCAACCGAATCCCCCGACCTCCTCTATCTCGACTTTGAGGATCTTCGCCGTTTTGCCCCCACCATCGAAACTCTCAGAAAATCCTCCCAAGTTCCCATCTTTCTCGCTACCCCCAGAATTCAAAAGGCGGGCGAAACTGGATTTTTCCGCCTCATCGAAAATGCCCAACCCGACGGTGTCCTTATTCGAAACCTTGGCGGTCTTGACCACTTCCGCTCCTTGAATATCCCTATCGTCGGGGACTTCTCCCTCAATATCTCCAACCCCCTCTCCGCCGATCTCTTTATCTCCGAAGGTCTCGAACGCGTCACTCCCAGCTATGATCTCAATATTTCGCAACTACTCGAACTCCTCCACACCTCCCCGCCATCTTGGTTTGAACTCACCCTCCACCAACACATCCCCATGTTTCATATGGAACACTGCGTCTTTGCCGCTTTTCTGTCCGAAGGCAAAGACCACCTCACCTGCGGTCGTCCTTGTGATCGCCATCGAATCTCTGCTCGAGATCGAGTGGGTGAATCTCATCCCATCCGTGCCGATGTTGGTTGCCGCAACACCGTCTTTCATGCACGCCCCCAATCTGGCGCTTCCCATACCCCCCAACTTCTCGCCACTGGACTGCGCCACTTTCGCCTCGAACTTTTAGAAGAGTCGCCTGAAGAAGCGGTCCTCCTCCTAGCGTCCTACCGCAAGGCCCTCCTCGGCCACTCCGACCCCTCCCATCTCGCCCACTCCCTCGGCGCCCGCGACCAACTCGGTGTCTTAGCCTGTTAAAACCTAGGTTGCCTGCGCTCAATCCGCGCCTGACGTACCTCTACTACGACCCGCCCTGATCCACATCAGAGCCGCAACCGCGGTGACGCGTCCCGCGAATGCGGGAAAAAATAAAGAATCCAAAATTAAAAATCACCCCCTTCGCGTCTCTACCCCGACCTGCGTCGGGGCTTTGCGTAGGTGAGCAATTCCGGCAACCGCGGGATTCAAACCTGAAAACCTAGGTAGGGCGGTCTCTCCGAGAACGCCTGCGTTCAATTCTGTGCGCCCATTCGCCCAAATAGGCGGCCTCGGAGATGCCGCCCTACCTAAGCCTCCAACTTCAGAACCATATTCTCACTTTCCCACATTCCCACCCGCCCGCATCGGGCGCCCTGTGAATTCCCCCGCGTAAGCGGACATCTATCCCGTCGCGGAGCGACATTTGAGAATGGGCGGGGGCAGGTCTGAGGGGGCCAAGCTCAGCGAGCCCGTCGAGACTGAGCGAAGCAGGGTTTGCGGCTCTACCCCGACCGGCGTCGGGGCTTGGCGCGCCTGAGCGCGTCCCGCGAACGTGGGATCATCCACCACCTTCCCTCCTTAACCCCTTAATCCCTTACGCCCCTGTATTCCATTGCGACCTTTGCGGACTTGGCGTGAGAAATTTTCTTATCTCTCTATGATTCTAGTTCTTACAACTATTATTCACACTCCGAAAATAGTACCGCAACTTTTGCCCATATCCCCAGTTATATCCTCCATGACAACATCACTCAAAACCCATCGTGGCGCGCTGGCCTTAGGCCTCCTCGCCTTCACCCTGATCCATCCCACCCATCGCCTCGTGGCAGAAGTCTGCCAGGACAACGATAAAACCGCCCGCCTACTCAAACGGTTCGATGCCAACCAAAACGGCAAGATCGACCCCGAAGAGCAGGCCACCGCCGATCAAGCCCGCCAAGAACTGTTCCGTCGCCTCCACGGTAAATATGATACCGATGGCAACGGCCAACTCAGCGAATCGGAAAAAGCCAACCGTCGCTTGGATCTCCAAGCCATGCAAAAAGAGAAACTCACGAAGTTTGATAAAGACGCAGACGGACGCCTCAGTCGCGATGAACGCGCTACAGCCACTTCGGCCAAGAAAGCCAATCCCAAAGGCACTCCCGCTAAGAAAACGGGAGCTTAATTAGCCGATCGTTTCCCCACTCGTGCCCGGACGCGAGTGGGGAGACTTTTCTTTGAGGCACGCCTCACCCTCTCCATCTTCTCCCCACGGCTCAACTGCTTAAAATAAACCTCCGCACTCCTCGCCTCTTTTTCACTTCGCTTTCTCCACGCCGCCACCAACCGTACAGGCAACCTGCTCCGCGTATACTTTCCGCCCACCCCCTTCTCGTGCGCCAATAATCGTTTCTCTAGCCGATTCGTCCACCCGGTGTACAACGACCCATCCCCACACTTTAAAACATACAGCCACGCACTCACCCCTCCCCCCGCCACTTTCCCCTTCCCACCTTAATCTTTGCCCGTTGCCGCTTTCCCTCCACCAAATCCCGTGTCGCACCCCAACTCCTTTTGGCTTTTCGACTTCTCTCCTTCGACCTCTCCGCTGCCTTCGCCAACCGAATTCTTCTCTCCCGCTCGACCAAAGCCGCCACCATTCTTTTCCTTGCACGGATTCGGTTAGCCTCCCGAAAACGCTCCTCTTGCGCCACTACCGTGACCCCAGTCGGAATATGCCTTAGCACCACTTTCGTCTCCACCTTTTGTACATTCTGCCCACCTCTCCCGCCCGACCGCGAAAACTCCTCCACCAAGTCCTTCTCCTCTAGCTTCATCTCCTCAGTCCCTCACTCCGTACACCCCAATCTCTTCCCACTACCTCTTTTTCCATTTCCCATCATCCTCCTGAATCCACTCCCCAGGATAACTTGCCTGCCGAACTCTCTGCGCAAACTCCTTCGCATACTGCGCCTCACTTTTCTTCTCAATCAGCGCCTTTTCTGCAAATAACTTTTCCCGTGCCCCATTCTCCTTTGCCACCACTGTCTTAGCATAATCAATGTAAGCCTGATCCTTCGGCATCTCCTTTAACACCAGCAGACCATCTCTCCCCTCACCCACCTTATGATCATTTTTTAACTCCTGCACCTGATGCGAAAGCATCCGCCTCTCCTCGCCCGCACTTAACGTTGTCATCTCCACCTTTCCCGCCGTCCCGCCCTGCTGCTCCACATCCACCTTCATATTAATATCCACCTTCAAAGGCTCAGGCGTATCCAGTCGCACCGTGGCACACCCCACCAACAGCCCAACCCCTCCCACCACGAGGATGCTTCTCATAACAGTAAACACTCTGCCACCTTACCACCAAAGAACTACTCGGGTCGATCACCCGTCCACTGCCCCCCCATCTTTCCTACCGCCACTTCCATCCTCCCCCATATTCTAACTTGTGCCTAAAGTCGAATTGATGCGCCGCCACTCCTTTTTTATCCTTCTTGCCGTTCTTCTCACTTTCATCGCTCTCCCCACCGTACCCCTGCACATCGCTCTGTTCCTTACCAATACCCCCGCAAGCTTCTCCTCCGCCCTTTGGCGCGGCTACGGTTACCTCGAAATTCGTGGCATTCAATACGGTGAGGCGATTCAAGTGAAGGCTCTGGCAGTTAAAATCGACCCCTCTCTTTTTCTTGGACGTATTTCCGAGGTCCGCCTCTATGGTGCGGAAGGTTGGCTCAGCCGATTCGAAACCCACTCCGCCCCCTCCAAATACAGTCTTCCACTGCGTATCGCGCGTCTTCTCATCGAAAATTCAACTCTCCAGCTCGATAACCTAGGCCCAGGCATCCCTCCTACCCCACTCCGCCTCGGCGATACCACCCCACTCCTTTTTACCGATGTTCGGCTCGGCCCCCAACCCTCTGGTGAATCCAATTCCGAACTGCAAAGTGCTACTATCGAGAACCTCACCTTCTACTCTCCCAACGATGCCCTCGCCCCTGTCCTCTCTTTCTCCAGGATCGACATTGCCTTCACTTGGGAAGGCCTCACTCACAAAAAACTTCAATCTCTCTGCCTCACCACCCCCACCGTCTACCTAGGGGACGACCTCTTTGCCTTCGTCGATCGAATCCAAAGTAGCTCCTTGCCCAGTAACCAATCCGATGGACCATTTTCTATCGAGGACTTCCGCCTCAACGACGGGCGCCTCAGCGTCTCCATCTATGGTCAACCCGTCCTAGAGCTTCCCGTCCACTTCGCCGCCGAACAAAAGAATCTCCAGCTCCGCGACTTCACCGAAATCCAGCTCGCCACCACCTTTACCGTTCCCCCCTCCAATCTCGACTACCCCGCCTACGACCTCTCCGTAATTAACCTTCGCGGAAATCTCTACTTCAGTCTCGGCCAAGATGCCAAAGGTAAACGCTCCGATAATATCGTTCCTACCCTTTTCGCGGATCGCCTCACCTGCCACGGACTCACCGCCGAAAAACTCTCCGTCTCCGTCACCGTCAGCGCCGAAGGTATCTTTGCCCGAGCCAGCGCAGGAGTCGGGGGTGGATCCCTCGATGGCGGTCTCTCCCTTCTTTTCAAACCCGACCTCCCTTGGTCAGCCTGGTCCTCCATTACAGGAATGGAAAGCCAAGTGGTCACCGATGCCCTCACCCCCTCCTCCTTCCGCCTAAGCTCGCGAGTCGACGCCCTATTGAATGTCTCCGCTCAAGGAAAAAAGATTCGCGGTGGTTACGGCACCATGTCCTTCTATCATGGAGGTCGCCTCCAAATTCCTAGCGTCGACAAAGTGGCCCAGCGCATCCCACCAGACTGGAGCTGGATAAAACAAGGATCCGCTCGTGCCGCCCTTAGCGTCATCCGCGACTACGGCTTCGACAGTGGAGAAATTCGTGCTGTATACCAACCACCCAATGGCCGCCTCACCCTTAATCTCCGCGGCCCTGAGGGAAAACGCGACATCACCCTCAACTGGCTCCCGCCAGGCTCCTGACCTACGCGAAAGCGTGTCCCTCAACCGCGGGAGCGGTCTCTCCGAGCCCCGACCGGAATCGGGGCGCAAACGCGAACGCGGGATTCGAACCTGAAAACCTAGGTAGGGCGGTCTCTCCGAGAACGCCTGCGCTCATTTCTGTGTGCCCACTCGCTCAGCTAGGCGGCCTCGGAGATGCCGCCCCTACCTAAGCCTTCAACTGCGAAACGACTTTCACACTTTTCCACCCGCCCGCATCGGGCGCCCTGCGAAGCTGAGCGAGCCTGCCGAGACTGAGCGAAGAAGGGTTTGCGGCTCTACCCCGACCTGCGTCGGGGCTTTGCGTGAGCAATTTTCTTTCCCCTCCCTCCTTAACCCCTGAACCCCTGAATCCCTTCCCCTCCCCCCACCGGCACCAACACCGCATCTTCCATTCCATGAATCAACTTTTTATCGGTCGGACATAGAGTCGCCAAAGCACCCTTCAATGCCACCTTCTCACCTGTCACCAAATAATACGGGCACAACCGTACTTTCCATCGCTCCTCCCGCATCTCACCCCGCTCCTCACTCCATACCGGATGGGTTACGACTGCAGGATGAGCAAATTTTTGCAAAAGATGCGGCTGCTGATTCCACTCCCCCAACGCCCGTCGAACCTCCTTCACCCAACGCTCCTTCGGGTGATCGCTTCCCACCACCACCCCTCGAGAACCCCATGCCCTCGGAGAAAAGCCACTCACCTTAATCACCAGCTCCCTTCCCTTTTGACTAAAACCCTCCAACTCATCCCACGACTGAATCCCCAAATCCGGCAACACTCCCTCTGGCGGTAACTCCATCGGCCTCATCGGCCATGCCCTCGGAACCAGACTACGCAACTCTTTGAAATAACCCTCACCCAACTCCCTCCTCCACCAATCCTCCAATGGCTTCATCCAGAAGAGCGCCCACCACAACTTCTCTTCCAAATAAGCTTTCGGCGGAGCCTCCATCTTAATTTTCTCATTCCAAGAAGCACGGATCCCCTCCAACCCCATCCAGTCAAACATTTCAAAAAAACGATACGGTCCTGCCGATCCAAATCGATACTGCTCGGCGGATTTCACTCTGTCCTTTCCAATCATCCACTCCCACTCAGGCCGATAATCTTCCGCCTCCTTGGAAATCACCACCTCACCCGAATCCCCTAATATCTCCTCCACCAAGGATCGCATCCCACCACTCCCCCCGAGAACCGTCTGGCCCAACTTCCCGTACTCCTCTTGTAGCCAAGCAGTCAATCCAACTCCCCCAGGGACCGCATCAATCTCCGTCAAAGCCCAGCCTTCCTCTGTTCGAATCAAATCAGGTCGCAATACCCTTGGCAAAGATCCCCTTCCCTCTCTTCCAACTCGAACGACTTCCTCAGGTTTTCCTAAATCCAACCACTCCGAAACCCACTTCGGCGCCTCCCCAGCCACGCTGGCCCGATACAGTTTGTCTGCGGCCCGTTGAAAAGCAGACAACTTCTTTCCTAATCCCTCCAAAAACCGCACGTCCTCAGGCTCCAGGACCAGCGCCCGATCCGACCACCTCCAACTTTTCCCCTGAAAAAGACCCTCCCGAGGAAGCGCTCTCTTCAGCTCCTCAATCGCTTCCCGTCCAACACCCATCATTTTCGGGGACCACACCCTGCCAATTGGCCAGCAAGACGAATCGCCGCCAGCAAACTATCTGCCTTCGCTTTACCTTTTCCTGCCAGATCAAATGCAGTTCCGTGATCAGGCGAACACCGCACCACCGGCAAGCCCGCCGTCACATTCACCGTACTCTCAAAATCCAACAGCTTGGCAGGAATAAGTCCTTGATCGTGATACAACGCCACCACTCCATCAAACTCGCCTCTCCCTGCCCTCCAGAAGACCGTATCTGGCGACTCAGGACCCCACACCTTCAACCCTAATTTCTTACTCAGCTCCCTCACCGCAGGCTCCACCACTTTTCTCTCCTCGTTGCCAAACAACCCCCCTTCACTCGCGTGCGGATTTAATCCACAAACCGCAATTCGCGGCTTTCGAAAGCCTATCCTTCGTAGCGTCTCGGCCAAGTGCACCCCCGCCCGAACAATCCCACCTTTCGAAAGATTATTTACCGCCTTCTTCAAGGAAAGATGCGTACTCACTAACGCCACCCGCAACCTCGGTCCAACCATCATCATCGTCACCTCACTGCCTTTCATCCCAAAAGCCTTCGCGTAAAATTCAGTCTGCCCAGGAAACCGAAACCCAACCCGTCCTAACCACTCCTTCGAAACAGGGCCATTGACCACACCCGCGATCTCCCCCGATTTCAGAAGTCGCACACTCTCCTGAAGTGCCTCCATTGCCATCCGCGCCCCTTTCAAAGTAGGTCTTCCAACTCGAACCCCCACCGACTCGCCAATCAATCTCAACTGATACGAACGACCCATCCTCCGTACCACTTCTCGCACCAACTCAGGACCCACTCCCGCCGGATCGCCCATCGTAATGCCCAAAACTGCAGTTTTCTTTGCTCCCCGTGAAGATATTCTCACAGGAATCTTTCGATATAGGCATCCCGCTTTAAGCGCTCAATCCACTCTTTTTGTACCTTCTCACTCTCTGCCGCTACTAAAGTGCTTTCAATCGCATCACGAATACTCGAAAGAGGAGTTACCGTAGCTTTTTTTA
>CAMCNF010000066.1 GCA_945876115.1 Verrucomicrobia subdivision 6 bacterium
ATCCGCTTACGCGGGGGGATTGGCCCCCTAAGACCTGCCCCTTCCCATTCTATTTACTCGTTCCACGATGGATTGGATTTGTGCTTCGCGCCGGAATTGGCCCCCGTACACCCGCCCTTGGCCTATCCTATTTACGCCTCCGGCATGGAAAATATATCCGCTTACGCGGGCGGATTGGCCCCCGTACACCCGCCCTTGGCCTATCCTATTTACGCCTCCGGCATGGAAAATATATCCGCTTACGCGGGGGAATTGGCCCCCGCACATCCACCTCTGGCCCATCCGATTCACGCTTCCGGCATGGAAAATAGATCTGCTTACGCAGGGGAATTGGCCCCTTTAACCTGCCTCCGCTCATTGGTCACCTGACACCCCCCGACGCACGTCGGGGTAGAGACGTGGTCACGCACGAATTTTTTCACGCCAGGGGCGCGAAGGAATACAGTTGTGAGGGGCGGATGAGAATGTTCGAGTGGCTCTGCTGTTTTCCTTACCTTGTCACTATCCTGCAGTGAGCCCAAGGTTATGGGATGAAACGATTTTGGGTTGTCGTCCGAGTTGAGTGCGACGCATGAGAACGATACGAGATTGTTTTGGTCATACCGTGCGGCTTACGGATGAGAGGTTGGAGCACATTTTGGAGCACCCTGAGATGAAAGGGCTGGGCGCGGAGATTGAGCGGGTATTGATCCAACCGCAGACGGTAATTCGATCGAGATCGGATCATGGGGTACGCCTGTTTTACGAATTTTATGCTCAGACGATTGTAGGTGGCAAATGGCTTTGCGTTGTCGTAAAGTACCTCCCTGAGGATGCGTTTGTCGTCACCGCGTATCTGACGGATCAACTGAAAGGTGGAGAAACATTATGGCCGAAAAATTAAAGGTCTGGTTCGATGCGGATGGGGATTTCTTAGAAGTCCGCTTTTCAGATGTGGCGGGTTATGAGAAGGGGACAAACCATGATGCAGTCATGGAGCGAGTGGATGCAGAAGGCAGGGTTGTCGGGTTCAGTATTTTGGGTGTAAGCCAGTTTCGAAAAGGAAAACCGTTGCAAGCGGATTTGGTGTCCGCGTAAGGGGACAGGATATTTTCCAGGGTTCGCGCGGATTTTTTCACGCCAAGGTCGCAAAGCCCCGACGCGGGTCGGGGCGCAGACGCGCCCTACGGGTTGGTGCTGAGGATTTTAATCGGAGGTTTCTGTTTATGGTGCTCCTGTGCTTGATAGGGTGAGGACGGAGTCCGATTGCGCGCAGGTCTGCGGAGGCAATCAAGGCAAGGCAGAGAATCAGAAAGAGGAGAGGCATGCGGGTAGTTTAAGATTAAGGTGATGATTAGGTAAGCCTGAAGGGTGGAAAGTCTTAGCGGGGAGCTCTTGATGAGATCGCCTATTTGATCAAAGCTTCATGTTTTTGAGGCTCGAGCGAGGTTGGATGGGCGAGTAGGCCGTTCACTTCAGCATGTGAAATAAATGGTGGAAATATTTGAATTTTGGCTAATTATATAGGATTGAGGATATTTCTCTTCTTTATGGCGGCATGGGGTATAGGTGGATGGGGCTGGGCTGCCCCTTTGCGGGTCGTGGCTTTCAACGTGCTTGACGGGTTGGAGGCAGCAAACACCCCGAGTTTTGAGGATGTAGCGCGTAACCTGGAGAGGATTGGTGCGGATGTCGTGGGATTGGAAGAGATCCGAACTTTTGATGCGGCCAATTTTACAGCTCTGCGGCAAAGGCTGGGATATTCTTATTCTATAAATTTCATCAGCTCGGGCTTTTACCATAGCCAGGTCCTGCTTTCTCGCTATCCAATTGCTTTTAAGCAGTGGGTTTGGGGTGACGGGATGGTGCGACCGATCTTTCTTGTGCAAATCGATGTTCCCAACCTCATCAATGATCCTTTCGTAGCAGTCGTGCATCTCAAGGCCACCAGCAACACCTCTTCCCAGTTCAACCGAGCCGTGGAACTAGCCCGCCTCAAAAAGGCGCTTTTGGATCAGGGGGTTGGGGCGAATTCCAACGTCATTCTGATGGGGGATTTTAACCATGTGAGCTCCGCCGATGTAGTATTCAACTCTGATCCCGACGGCACCTCAGGTTACGGGCTGGTGAGCGATCTGCCTTATCCTATCAATGCGTACGTGAGCACCGACGGCTACTTTCCGGAACTGGACATTTTCAAGATCGATCTTCGTCATGCTGATGGAAGCAGCAGCTACACGTGGATCGGGAATTCCAACTATCCCTCCTCGACCTTGGATCACATCATGGCCAGCGGTCCGATTCGCAACCGTTCCCCGCAAAGTGAGATTTATGACCTTGCCAAGGACATGGCTGGCTTTGCTGGCCGGCCGAAATTCGGCGATCTTCCCGCCACGGGAAGCGTTTACTCCTCCGATCACCTGCCTGTTTTTGCTGATCTTGTTTTACGCGATACCGGGGATGGATTCCCAAACGACACGATCGCCCCGTCCCTTGGTTGGAATATCAGCTCCCAAACCCTGATTTTTTTGAACCAGACGGCATCTTCGGCCACTTCGGACGTCAGGGCGGTGGACAGCCTGGATTTCGCGCCGGTGGTTACCTGTTACCCGTTAAGTCCAACCTATACTTCCGCCGGAATAAAGAAGATCACTTACATGGCTCGTGACCGGCATGGGAACATGAGCACAACGGATCGGACTGTGACCGTAGCAGATTGGGGGCAGGGGGGGCTGACGCATAACCTCCAATGGCCGCTGACGATGCAGATTCCTGTCAACGGGCAGGGAACGGTGTACGCCCAAATCTATATTCCGGGCTGGACGGAAACAGTTGCTAAAGTGGCTCCGAATGTCCGTTGCTGGATTGGGGTAAACGGACTGAACACCGATCCTTCAACCTGGCCTGCATCCGCTTGGAAAGAAGCGGCCCTAAACGGATCGCAAGGAGTTGTTACCAGCGCGGATGAGTATGTGGTTTCTCTGTTGGCGTCAGATACGGGTGTGGGGACTTTTTATTACGCGTCCCGTTGGCAGATCAACGGGGGTGCCTATGGATATGGGGGGATTGCGGCCACTGGCGTAGGGGGGTCGTGGGACGGCGCAACCTATGCGGCCGGGGTGTTAACGGTTGGTTCCACGTTTGACGGGTGGAGCGGCGGGGCAACACTCAACTCTGAAAATCTGTCCAATTATGCAATTGGCGGGGGAACTAGTTTGACATTCACTGATGGTCAGGCCTCGGTGGTGGGTGCGGATTCCGAGACTCTCACTTTGACCGTCATAGTGCGTACGGATGACAACAGCCTGACGATTGTGGGCGAGGCCTCTACTAATCTAACGACAGGTTGGGGTTCGGAGGTTGTCAGCGTGGCTAATACGGCAAACCAGAGTGGTGTACCCACGGGCTGCACTCGGAGGGTGTTCAGCGTAAGCCGAGGAGCGGATAAATCGAAGTTCCTGCGGTTGAAGGTTACGAAGGGGGGGTTGTAGGTGTGCCAGTTTAACAAGCAGGTAGGGGCTAAGGGCACCCAGCTCTTTTTATATATGGTAACTTGAGGAATTGGGCTTAAGGAGCAACGGGTTTTGGGAGCCCGCCCTACCTGAGCCTATGGGTTAAGAGTGTTAGAGGGGGGATGGCTCGACCTAGTTGGGGTGGGGTGGGTAAGGTAGGAGATTATTGGTCCCATAGCTCAATAGGATAGAGCAGCGGTTTCCTAAACCGCATATCCCCGTTCGATTCGGGGTGGGACCAGGAAGATTCGGGCGGTTAATCGATGAGGTGGGCTTGGCGGAGGGGTTCGAGATCGGGATCTTCGTGGGCAAGTTTTTCAAGGTCGTGATCGAGTTCGATGGCGCGACGGACGTGGCCTTGAGCAGAAGTGAGATCGCCACGTTGGGCGGCGTAGCAGCCGAGATTAAATTGGATGAGTGGATCGCTGGGGTGAAGGTTGGCGGCATCGGTGAGAATTTTGGAAGCGGTATCGATGGATTCGCTGCGTCGTTTGGCAAAGGCCCAAGAGATGAACCATCGAGCTTGTTCGGGGTGGATGGAGGCAAGGTGGGAAGCGAGGGTCGCGGCTTCTTGCCAGAGGTTGGAGCGTTCGAGAAGGCGTAGTTTAAATTCTTGGACTCCAGTATCAGCGCTCATGGCGGGGGATAGTTCTTCAAGTGCGCTGAGGGCATCGGAGAGCATGCCGAGGTTGGCGTAGCCGACGGCGGCTTCGGCGCTACGGAAATCTTCGCGAAGTTTTGGAAAGTGGCTCACAATGCATATCTTATCACAAAAGAGGTGAAAACTAAAGGACGAGAATTTTATTAAATTGTAAAATACTAATGGGAAGTTACTTATGATTTAGAAATTATGGACTGTCGGTCGATCCAACCGACAAGGATGGCGTGGGGGAGGGTGAGGACGGCGAGGAGGATTAGGTAGGGGCCGATCCAGTTTTGGCCTGCGGGGGAGGAGTTGGAGAGGAGAGGAGGGATCAGCCAGAGAAAGAGGAGTGAAAGGAGAGTGAGTGGGATGGAGAGAAGGAGAAGGCGTGTGAGGGAAGCGATCCAAAGGTCGAGGGAGTCGGTGGGGGAGAGTTGGTCACGGAAACTGCTAAGGCGGAGGAGGTGGCGCCATGCATGGAAGGCGACGAAGTAGGTGCCGACGGAGAGGAGGGGTGGGGTGAAGTAGAAGAGAAGTAGGAGGAGGGTGGTTTCGATAATATTTTTTGGAGTGGGGCGGGAGAGAAGGGTAAGAAAAAAGCAGAGGGGAGTAGCGATGAGGAAGAGGAGAGAGGCGGGTGCGGGGCCGGCGGATGGAGCCATCTGAAGAATGACGTTCCAGGTTTCGGTGAGGTGAAAGGCGAAGGGGGCAAGGATGACGAAGGAGCCGCGGCTGAGGGCGAAAGCGAGCCAGCGGGGGCTGGGGGTGAGTTCGAGGGAGGCATCGGCTGTGCCCCAGTGCCAAGCAGTGAGGATGAGAAAAAAGAGAGTGGCGGGAAGGGGGAAGATTTTCCAAAGGAAGAGGTAGAGGGCGGAGAGGGAAAGGTAGGCGATAAAAAAAATGACAAGGAAGGGGAGGCGGGAGGGGTGGCGGAGGACCCAGCTAGGAACCCACGGATCGCAGGCGCCATGGGGAACACCGAGGAGAAGGGCGGAGGAGAGAAAAAAGTAGGGGGCGAAGGTGGAGGCGTGGGCGGGCAAGGCGAGGGCGAAGAGGCCGAGGCTGAGGGTTAGAAGCCAGGGGAGGGTGTGACGGAGGGCGAAGGGCATGGATGGAAGGGTAGGTGGGGTGGGGGGCGAGGAAAAGATTGGGGTGGGGGTAAAAAAATCGGGGGACCCCCGCGAAGGGATCCCCCGATTCTGCGTAGGAAAACCTACGTCAAAGATGCTGAATCGATTATTTTGCGCGTTTGGCCAAGCCCCAAACGATCAAACCGAAACCGATTTTATTGACGGCGTCACCGATGTTATAGATGACGTTCATCTTCGAGGCTAATTCAACTGAGCTGCTGAGCACGTTGCCCGGCAAGGTCATATAGCCGATTGGGTAGATGGCCCATCCAATGAGGACGAAACCACGAAGAAGATTGAAGGCTCTGCGGATATTGGCATCGCCACTTCCGTCGGCCAGCTGTTTGGCTTCTCCGAAGAAGATTTCATAGACGATCCCCGCCCAACCGATGGTGGAGATGACGCCCCAGCCGAAATTGGAGAAACCGCGAACGGGTTGTCCAAGTTTAGCAGAGACTTCGCCGATATACCCTGCGACGAGCATGAGTACAGAGTACCCGATGAGACGCCAGAGCATGTTGATGCTGGCTCCAGCTGCCTTGAGAAGGAGGTAGAATTCAACGCACATGAGAGGCACGGTAAGGAGCCAATCGATGTAACGGAATTCGGTGGGCGAAGCAGCAGCGGCGTTTGTGCCGTTGAAGTTTTCGCTCCAGTACTCCCTCATATAGAGGTAGTGGGCGGCTGCGATGGTGGTGATCAGGGCACTGATCAACAGCGACGTCTTCCATTTATCCGAGACAGTCTGTCTCTCGAAGTAAAAGAAGACCGAGGCGGCGAACATGGCCATGGTCCCGATAAAGAAGGTGAACCCGACAAGGTCACCTGTTCTCATTGCTGTGGCTGCTAGCATAGTTGTGTTTCTCCTTCTGCCCCTTACGGGGCGTTTGCTTGTTGGGTGATATTTGAAGAAGGATTGAACTAGGACAAGCGAAAAAATAAGTTTATGTGAATAGGAATACTTGATTTGTAAGTAACTATCGCAATGACTTTTTGGCTTTGAGCCACTGTTGGTTGAGCTGGTGGGGGGTAAGTTGGGAGGGTTTTTTACCTATTTTATGGAGGGAGTGTTCGATATGGCGGACGCGTTTTGCAAAGCGTTCAGCGGCATCGCGGCAGGCAGTTTCGGCATCGACGCCACGGTGGCGGGCGAGGTTGACTAGGGTAAAGAGGATGTCGCCGAGTTCGCGGGTGAAGGCGGGACCGTGGCCTTTGGTCTGGGCGAGTTCCCTGAGTTCTTCGCGGAGTTTGGCGGGGACTCCCTTTTTTGGGTCTGGCCAATCGAAGCCGACGCGGGTGGCCCGACGTTGGAGGTTTTGGGCACGGAGAAGGGCGGGGAGGCGGCGGGGAATGCCGTCGAGGCTACTTTTACGGGTAGGTTTCTCCTGTTGTTTGAGTTGGTGCCAGCGGTGGAGGACTTGGGCAGGGGTGACGATCTTTTCTTTACCAAAGACATGGGGGTGGCGGCTGATTAATTTCTTAGCTAGGCCCTTGGCGACGGATTGGAAGTTGAAGGCTCGGCGTTCGTGGGCGAGCTGGGCGTGAAAAAGGAGGTGAAGGAGGACATCGCCGAGCTCTTCTTGGAGGGAGTGGTCATCGCCTTCGTCGATGGCTTCGAGGAGTTCGTAGACTTCCTCTATAATCATGGGGCGAAGGGTGCGGTGGGTCTGTTTGCGGTCCCAAGGGCAGCCGCGGGGACCTCGGAGGCGAGCCATGATCTGGGTGAGGGTACGGATTTCGCGCATCTCTTGGGAATACGGAGTGGGGGAGCATTCGTCGAGTCATGGCGTGACGAGTGTGAAAGATCATGTAGCATTTCTAGCTTATGAGTAAGTTTATCTCCCCTTCAGCGTCTTGGCCCAACCTGATTGAGCAGCATCGCAAACTGGTACCCGAGGCCTTCGGGCCCGAGGGGAATCTATTTAACCTCATCGGGGGGCAGTGGTGTCAGCCAGGTCACGGGAAGCTGTTTCTCTCGCCCGTGGATGCGACCCCGTTGGGGCGATATCCGATGATACGGCTGGAAGCGGCGCGCACGGCGGTGGTGGCGGCGGAGGTGGAGTTCCACGCGTGGTCGAAAACCGACTTGGATGAACGCAAACGTATGGTGATGGAAACCTTGGGGGATTTGGAAGAGCATGCTGATCTTTTAGCCAAAACCCTGGTTTGGGAAATTGGCAAGCCGTACGCGCAGTCCAAAGTCAGCGTCGAACGGTGCATCTCGGGTGTACGTTGGTATGTCGGCCACATTGAGAAAATGATGGAGGGAAGAAAGCCGCTTGGGCTGATTTCGAATATTGCTTCGTGGAACTATCCCCTCTCCGTGCTTATTCACGCGGTGCTGGTGCAGTGCTTGGCGGGGAACTCGGTGATTGCGAAGACGCCGACGGATGGCGGGATTCATGCGGTTACCTTGGCGATGGCCTTGGCTCGCCGGCGCGGATTGCCCGTCAGTTTGGTCAGTGGTTCGGGGGGTGAACTGAGCGAAGCTTTGGTACGGAACGAAGCGATTGCCTGTTTAGCTTTTGTGGGGGGGAAAAACAATGGACGGGAGATTGCGGCGGCTTTTTACGATCGATCGAAGCGCTACATGTTGGAGATGGACGGGGTGAACTGCTACGGGGTTTGGGAGTACTCGGATTGGAAGAGCTTGGCCTCCCAGATCAAGAAGGGATTTGAGTTTGGCAAGCAGAGGTGCACGGCGTATCCGCGCTATGTCGTTCAGCGCTCCATGTTCCCGAAGTTTTTGGAAATGTATCTAGGGGTGGTTCAAGGGTTGAAGTGCGGGCATCCCCTCCTTGTTGATAAAGCGGAGGATCCGTTGCCTGCTTTAGATTTCGGTCCTTTGATTAATAGTAAGAAGGTAGAGGAGTTACGGGTGCAGGTGGGGGAAGCGGTGGCGGGTGGGGCGGTGGCGCTTTATGAGGGAAGGTTGGACGAGGAGCGGTTCCAGCCTTCGCAGGATATTTCGGCCTACTTGGCACCTGTGGCTTTGCTGAGCCTGCCACGAAACTGCAAGCTGTATCACGGCGAGCCCTTTGGCCCTGTCGACTCAGTGGCTGTGGTCGATAGCGTGGACCAGCTCATTGCGGAGATGAATGTCTCGAATGGCAACCTAGTTTCCAGTTTAGCGACGGATGATGCGAACTTGGCCAAGCAGGTCGCAGTGGATCTACGGTGCTTTAAGTTTGGGCACAATAAGGTTCGTTCTCGTGGGGATAATGAGGAAAGTTTTGGCGGCTTTGGCCAGTCGTGGAAGGGATGTTTTGTCGGAGGAAA
>CAMCNF010000067.1 GCA_945876115.1 Verrucomicrobia subdivision 6 bacterium
TCGCTGGCGGAAAAGATGGAGGAGGCGGGTGGTTGTGTGATGAGCGAATTTTGTCTGGGCACTTCGCCTGATCGGCAAACTTTTCCTATGAGGAATCGGATCGTGAGTGGATTGAGTAAGGGGGTTTTAGTGATTGAGGCGGCGCGGGCGAGCGGGGCGATGATCACGGCGAAGCAGGCTTTGGAGCAAGGGAGGCAGGTATTTGCGGTGCCAGGGAGGATTGATCACCCTCAATCGGGAGGCTGCCACCAACTACTGAAAGATGGGGCGCGTTTGGTTGAGTCGGTCGAGGATGTGCTAGCGGAATTTGAGTTTCTACTTCCGAAATCAGAAATGCCGTCGTCGCCACGGACTCCTGACGATTTTGGAGAAGAGGAGAAAAAGGTATTTGAGGCGTTGGGCCGGGAAGAGATGCATTTGGACGTGCTAACCCGAAAATGCGGGTTGCCTTCGCCTAAGGTGTCCGCCACGCTTCTTAAGCTTGAGCTGAAACATCGGGTGCGACAAATGCCTGGTAAGTACTTCACTCGTATAGACTAACCAATGCAAAAAAAGCTTATCATCGCGGAGAAGCCGAGTGTAGCCAATGATTTGGCGCGTGTTTTGACGGGTTTTAAAAAAGAGGGGGAGTATTGGGAGTCGGACAAGTTTGTCCTGAGTTCGGCGATTGGGCATTTGGTGGAGTTGTGTAAGCCGACGGAGTATGGGAAGGGTAAAGGGAAGTGGAGTTTTGAGAGCCTGCCGTTGGTGCCCGAGGAATTTAAGTTGAAGGTGATTGAGCGGACGGCTCCTCGGTTTGCGTTATTAAAAAAACTCCTAAAGCGAAAAGATGTGACGGGAGTGATTAATGCCTGCGACGCTGGCCGAGAAGGGGAGTTGATCTTTCGGTATGTGATGGAAGCGGCGGACTGTAAGAAGCCGACGCAACGAGTTTGGTTGCAATCCATGACGCCGGCATCGGTACGAGAAGGATTTGGCAAGCTGCGTAAAGAAGAAGAAATGATACATCTGTTGGATGCGGCCAAATCCCGTTCGGAAAGTGATTGGTTGATCGGGATCAACACCACGCGGGCTTTGACCGCGCTGAACTCGAAGGGTGGCGGATTCTTTTTGACGACGGCGGGGCGGGTGCAAACACCGACCTTGAGTATTATGGTGGATCGGGAGCATCAGATTCGGGCCTTTGTTTCGAAAGATTTCTGGGAAGTGCAGGCTACTTTTGGGGCGAAGGCAGGAGAATACGAGGGTCGTTGGTACGACGAGAAGTTAGCGGAGCAAAAAGCGGTGGATCGTGGGCCTGAGCAGAAACCAGAACGTCTTTGGGATAAGCAGCGGGCAGATAAGATTGTCGGGGAGTGCCAAGGGAAAGTGGGATTGGTGGAGGATGAGAAAAAGCCTTCCCGCCAACTTTCGCCACTACTCTATGACTTAACGAGTTTGCAACGGGATGGGAACAGTCGTTTTGGTCTGTCGGCGCGCCGGACTTTACAGATTGCGCAGGCGCTCTACGAAAAGCATAAGGCGATTACTTATCCCCGAACCGATTCGCGCTGTTTGCCTGAGGATTATTTGGGGGTGGCCCAGTCGACGCTGGAAAACCTCAAAGGCAGCGAATTTGGGGAGTTTTCGGAAACCGTATTAAAAAACGGATGGTTGAAGCCGCTGAAGAGAGTGTTTAACAGCGCGAAGGTCAGTGACCACTTTGCCATTATCCCGACGCAGCAGATTCCGCTGAAGTTGGATGAAATCGAGGCGAAGGTTTATGCGGCGATTGTCCGACGATTTATCGCGGTGTTTTATCCTGAGGCGGTTTATGAAATCACCACCCGTATCACTCGGGTAGGGGAGCATCCTTTTCGGACTGAGGGAAAGATACTGAAGGAAGCGGGATGGCTGGCGGTCTATGGGAAAGAGGGGGTAGAGGAGGGTGGCAAGGATGAGGGAAAGCTTCTGGTGCCAGTGGAAGAAGGGGAAAAGGTGAAAACGGAGGCGGTGGTTTCTGTGGGACTGCAAACAAAACCGCCAGCACGATACACGGAGGCTACGTTATTGAGTGCGATGGAAGGTGCAGGGAAGCTGATTGAAGATGAGGCTTTGCGGGAGGCGATGGGGGCGCGGGGTTTGGGTACGCCAGCAACCCGTGCGGCAACGATCGAGACCCTCATCTCGGAAGAGTACATCCGTCGGTTGGGCCGAGAGTTGATGCCGACGGCGAAAGCTTTTGGGTTATTTGAGACCCTCGATGCGCTAGGCATTGAGATTCTTCATTCTCCAGAGCTGACAGGGGAGTGGGAGCATAAGCTGAAGGAAATGGAGAACGGTCGGCTGGCACGGGTCGACTTCATGAAAGAAATCCAAAAGGTGACATGTGATATTGTAGAGAAGACAAGAGCCTTTCAGGACAAGGATCACGTTTTACGAAAACTCGACTTCAAGGATCCCGAATCAGGGCAGGAGTTTGAGGAGACCTTGCGAGAGTACCGCACTTTGGATAACAAGTACTCGGTCCGGAAGGTGTTGGCGGGCCGACGAATTGAGGCAGCTGAATTTCTCACGTTGCTGGAGAAAGGTTCTTTGGGATTGTTGGATGGATTTCGAAGTCGGATTGGGCGACCTTTTTCGGCGGGACTCAAATTAGGGGAGGGCAGGAAAATCGAGTTGGTAGTGGGGGAAGAGGAGGGAACGCTCGATTTCTCCGACCAGGAGCCGTTGGGAACGTGTCTGGCTTGTCAGGGGCGGATGTTCATGAGCCAGTTACGCTATGTCTGTGAGCACAGCGTGTCGAAGCCTTCGACTTGTACTTTCAAGGTTTCGAAAAAGATCCTTAGTCGGGATATTGCGCTGAATGAGGTTCAGGATCTTCTGAAAAACGGCAAAACCGCTTTGCTGGAGAAGTTTATTTCTAATAAAACCCGCCGTCCTTTTTCTGCCTTCTTAATGTGGAAGGATGGAAAAGTATCTTTTGATTTTCCTCCACGCGAACCGCGGAAGCCAAAAGTTAAAAAAACGGCAAAATCGCGGGCTAGCGCGGAAACCTGAAAACAAACTCTAAAACTGACGGGGATCTAAAAGTGAAGGCCTTCCTTTCTCATTTGGCAGATGAGCGGGGCTTATCGCCGAATACGGTGCGCAACTACCGGCAGGTGCTGGGAGAATTTCCGGTGGGGATGCCGGCTGAATGGAATGCGGTAGGGGAGAAGGAGTGTCGCAGTTATCTTCACGGGTTAGCGGGAAAAGGAAGGCATGGACCTGCCTCGGTCCGTCTGCGTTTTTCTGCGCTCCGCACGTACTTTCAGTGGATGCAGTCGAGGGGGGAAAGAACGGATAACCCTGCGGCGGGACTTCGCCTGCCACGGCCTCGACGTTCATTGCCGCGTTTTCTGAGTGAGGAGCAGATGGAAAGTCTGCTGGCGGCGCCTTTGCAAATTCTTCGAAAAAAGCCAACTAAGGAAACAGGGCGGAAGGAGCCTGCTTGGACGAAGTGGCGGGATGCGGCTTTGTTGGAGCTTTTGTATGGAACGGGATTGCGGCTAGGGGAAGCGCTGGGTCTTTCATGGCGGACTCTTCACGCGGAGGGGCGACGCACGTTGAAGGTGCGTGGCAAGGGAGGCAAGGAGCGGTTGGTAGTGATTGGGGAGACGGTCCGAGTTGCGATGCAGAAGTATGAAGAGAAGCTACCTGCGGCATGGAGGAAAGAGGGGGGAGCGGCTTTTCTTGGGCCGAGGGGGGAGCGACTTTGCGCGCGGGTTTTCCAACGAAATCTGAAAATGTACTTAATGGAGGCTGGCTTGGATGCCTCGTTGACTCCGCATAAGTTGCGACACAGTTTTGCGACGCATCTGTTAGGTCGGGGTGCTGATTTAAGGGCGGTACAGGAGCTCTTGGGGCATGCGCGATTGACGAGCACAGAAATATACACCCGAGTAACCCCCGAGCGATTGCGCGGCGCGTATGGGAAGGCCCATCCAAGAGCATGACAACAATCCCTGAGCCTCTTTTAAAGATCGGATACAACCTGCTTTTCATGGCGGGTTTTGCTCTGACCTGGCCGTATTTCACTTATCTGATCTGGCGACGTCAGCCGTTTTGGGAGCGGTTGGGAGAAAGACTGGGCCACTATCCGAATGAGTTGAAGGAGTGGTTGAAAGATCCGCGGCGTCCTGTCTGGATTCATGCGGTGAGCGTGGGGGAGATGCTGCTGGCGCGAGTTTTAGTTCGGGAGTTACGAGCACAGAGGCCTGATCTGCGGATTTTACTAACAACCGGAACGCCGACTGGGCGAAAGGTGGGGCAACCGTTACTCGATGAAAAAACGCGGCTGGTCTATGTGCCAACCGATTTTTATTATTCGATGTTGCGGGCGTTTCGCAGAATCAATCCTTCGGTGTTGATCTTGGTGGAAAATGAGATCTGGCCGAACATGCTTTGGCGGGCAAAGAAGATGGGGGTGGAGATTCTTTTGGTTAACTCGCGCCTTTCGCGTCGAAATCGGCGTTTGTTCCGGATGGCCCGGACATTTGTCAGGCCGGTCTTGCAGCTGTTTGATTGGATCGGAGTACAAAGCCCTGAGGATATGCGGAGATTTGCGATTGCTGGGTTTCCTGAGAAACGTTTGCATTTGATGGGGAGTATGAAGTATGACGTAGCGGCGTTGGCGGCAGATCATCCAGGCAAAGGAGTGGAGTTAAGAAAATTGGCAGGGTGGGATCAGGGGCAGGTTATTCTTTTGGGCGGAAGCACGCATCCTGGGGAGGAACAGACTCTGGCGGGAATTGTGCGGAAGTTAAAAGAGAGCCATTCCAATTTACGATTGATGCTGGTGCCAAGGCATGCGGAGAGAGCCGACTCGATTTTGGCTGAGCTGGGGGCGACGGGGTTGAGGGTGGTGCGGCGATCTCGACTGGAACAAGAAGGGCCAACGGATCCGGACATTCTCTTGGTGGACACGACGGGGGAGTTGCGGGATCTCTACCCGACGGCCGATGTGGTTTTCATCGGAAAGACGCTGACGGGAACCGGAGGGCAGAACTTTCTTGAGGCGGCGCGTCATGGGCGGGCGATTGTGGCGGGTCCGCACATGGAAAACTTCATGCCGCTGCGACGGGAATTTGAAGAAAAGAGGGCGATATGTATTGCGGGTTCGGTGAAGGAGCTAAGGGCGGAACTGGAGGGATTACTTTTAACAAAAAAAGGGCGGGAGGAGTTGGGACAGAGGGCGGCGGATTGTTTTCAAGAGCATTTGGGTGCAGGAGCGCGTTGTGCGGCGGTGCTCTTGGAGAAGATAGCGCAGTCAGAAAAGCGAGGATTGAGGTGAAAAGCTGGGCTTGGATGGTGGGACTAGGAATCGGGTTGGGATGTGCTGGAGGGTGGGCGGAGGTGATGGAGTCTGGTCCCGAGCGGGTGGCGATGGTGGAGCTATTTACGTCGGAGGGGTGTAAGAGTTGTCCGGTAGCGGAGGAGTGGTTGAGTCAGTTAAAAGAAAGGGAAGGTCTTTGGACAAAATTCGTGCCGGTGGCTTGGCATGTGGATAGTTGGGATTCGTTGGGTTGGAAGGATCGTTGGTCGTCGCCCAGTTTTAGCCAGCGCCAGTGGGCCTATGCGAAAGGTTGGGGGAAGGACAGTGTGGAGACTCCCGCTTTTGTTCTGCATGGGAGAGAGTGGGCGAAAGTGGAGGAGGGATCTTTGACGGCGGTGGGTCCGATGGCGGGGAAGTTGCGGGTAAAGATTATGGGTAATCGAGTGGAGGTCTTTTGGACGCCAGTGGTAGCGGCGAGCAAGTCACAGCGGGCTTTTCTCGCTCCGATGCGAAGTGGGATTCAGAGTGAGGTGACCGCGGGAGAGAATGTGGGGCGCAAGCTGACTCATGACTTTGTGGCAGGAGAGATTGTGAGGGTGGAACTAAAGGAGAAGGATGGGGTGTGGGTTGGGGAGGGAAGGATAAAGGAGCCGAGGGATGCTCTGGCAGTATGGATTAAGAGGGAAGGGGAGGTGGAGCCGTTGCAGGCGGTGGGAGGTTGGTTGAATCCTTAGGTTGGATGGTGGAGGCTTTGCAGGACGATGAATGCGATTTTTTGTTCTCCTTTGCGGTACACGCAGGGTTATGCGGCGACGGAGTCTTTGGGTGCGGAGATGAAGGTCTTGGGGCTATCAGGACCCGCGCTGATTGTGACGAGTCGATCTCCGCGCAAGGTACTGGAGTCGATCTGGCGGAAGACTTTGGCTGAGTCGGGTTTCGAAATGTCTCTGCATGAAATTCAAGGGGAGTGCACTCGAGCTGAGATTGGGCGGATTGTGGACGCGGCGCAAAGGGCCAAGTGCGCCACGATCTTAGGGGCGGGTGGAGGTAAGGTGTTGGATGCGGCGCGGGCGGCCGCGGCGCAGTTACGGTTACCCTTGATTAGCTGTCCGACGATTGCCTCGACCGATTCTCCCTGCTGTGCGATTTCGGTTCTCTACAACGAGGAGGGAGTGTTTGAGGAGGGGATTGTCCATGGGAGGAATCCAGTCCTGGTTTTGGTGGATACGAAAGTAATTGTGCATGCCCCCTTGAGGACACTGGTGGCGGGGATGGGCGATGCTCTTTCCACGGTGTTCGAGGCGCGAGCTTGTGTGTCGGGAAAGAAGCCGAACACCCGCGGAGGTTCCTGCACGATGAGTGCGTTGGCCTTGGCGGAACTTTGTTACCGAACCCTATTGGCGGATGGAGTGGAGGCTTTAAGAGCAGCGGAGAGGAAGGAGGTGACGCCTGCGCTGGAGAGAATTATTGAGGCCAATATTTTACTTTCTGGATTGGGATTTGAATCGGCGGGTCTGGCGGCGGCTCACGCTGTACATAATGGTTTGACGGAAGTGCCTGGATCGCAAGCCTTTCTCCATGGGGAAAAAGTAGCCTTTGGGGTGCTGGTGCAGCTGATGCTTGAAAAGGCCGAGCCGGAGCAGGTGAAGGAAGTGCTGGGATTTTGTCGTTCGGTAGGATTACCGACAACGCTTGCGGAAATTGGCTGTGGGGATTTATCGCAGGAGATGCTTTCGAAAGTGGCGATTCGGGCGACCTTGCCCGGGGAGTGGATGAGGAACGAACCCTTCCCAGTTGATTCGAAGATGGTGGAGAGGGCGATCTTGGCGGCGGACAACGCTGGGCGGACTTCGACTTAAGAAAAGAGGTTACGATTCGTTCAAAGAGGAAGGATAGGTCATAGCGTAGAGGATAACGGCGGTGGCGGCATTAACGGAGAAGGAGTCGATGGAGGAGGTCATGGGAATCGCGACAGAAAGGTCGAGGCCTTGTCGGAGGGGATGAGATAGGCCTTTTCCTTCGTGTCCGATAAAGAGAGCCATGGTTTTATTGGGGAAAGATGCGTTGGGCAGGAGGGTAGTTGCTTCCGAGGTCGCGCCGATGGTGAAGACTTGGTGGTCTCGGAGTGTCTCCAGAAGGGTTTCGGTAGATTCGTGGCGAAGGATGGGGATACGAAATATGCTACCCATGGAGGTACGAGCGGAGCGGGGATGAAAGGGATCGGCTCCACGCAAAGTAATAAAGAGTTCGACGTGAAGTGCGTGGGAGGTGCGGACGAGAGCGCCGACGTTGCCTGGGTCTACCATGTCTTCGAGAACGAGGATCTTTCTGCGTTGAGGCTGCTTTGCCCATTGAGTGAGGAGCAGGGGTAGATCGGGAGAGGGAGGAATTTGGGCTAAGGCGAGGATCGAGCCGAGAGTTCGATTCTCGATGAGTTTTTCCATGGCCTCATCGGGAATGCAGGAAACGGTTTGAGAGATGGCTGTGAGTTGATCGAGCAGTTTACGAAAGCGAGGTTGTGGATCGGCGTATTGGCTTTGGCTGATGAGGACGTGGGCGAGAGGGGTGGAGGTTGCGAGGGCGCGTTCGAGGAGGCGAAATCCCTCAATGGAGAATAAGCCAAGTTGTTTGCGACCTTCGACCGAAAGGGCGCGGGAAAACTCGGCGACGAGGTGAGGCCAGTGAGGGTCGATCTGGGGCGAATTCATTTCCAGTTAAAGGAAATGGGTTAAGAGAAGAACGAAGACAAGATTAGCATATTTGCAAATATACTAATCTTAAGTGAGTGCGAAGTTACCATTCGATGAGGGCGCTGGCCCAAGTGAGGCCGCCGCCGAAGGCTACGAGCAGAACTTTATCCCCTTTTTGTAGATTCATTTCGGTTCCAGCTTCATGCAGGGCGACGGGGATGCAAGCGGCGGACATATTTCCGTAGCGGTGGACGTTGACGAAACAGCGTTCGCGCGGAAACTTTAACTTCTCCACCAAGGCATCGAT
>CAMCNF010000068.1 GCA_945876115.1 Verrucomicrobia subdivision 6 bacterium
AATCGTAGGATTGGTCGTTCCATTGTTGGTCAACTGCAGTACGCCACCCGTAATGTCGTTCGTTCCTGCCCCACTACTATTGGCGAAGACCAAAGAGTTCAACACAAAGGGAGATGCGGTGTCGTTGTTTGCCGTTAAAACACCATTCAAAACCCCATTGAAGGTAACCGTCGCATTGCTGGCACTGACTGGATTGTTCGGTATCCAATCTGGGCCACTGGTCCACGTTACCGTGCCACTCGTCGCGCTATTGGTGACGGTGGGAACCGAGACCACTGGGGCAGACGTAATGAGCACTTCCTGCGTGGCAGAATTCACACTCGTGCCGTTCGAATTCGAGGAACGAACTCTGTAAAAAATCGACTGGCCAGGCGTAAATGTTCCCGTCACCGACTTCGATACAGCTGTCAAAACATCCAGATTTTCAAAACCTGCCACATAGGTTGTGAAACCGCTGTCGGTTGCCACATCCAGGTAGTATTTCGTCGCACCAGAAGAGGCACTCCAGTTTGCTGTAAATCCAGTGGATGAAATTCCGGTTGCCTCAGAAACAGCAGGAGTGGCGGGGGGAGGCAAAACATCGGCGGTTGTGTCGCCAACTAAGATTTGGCGAATCAGAATCTGATTCACCGTCAATGAACTAACCTGACCTTGCTGCAATACAAATGACTTCAACCCTCCTAACGGCAGACTGGTTGTTACAATCTGGGTCACCTCGGAGACGCCCCAATTGGCTGGGTCTTGCCCGATGGGATTTACGTATACTGAGACAGCATTCGACACGAGATTGTAGGCCACAACGAGTTTTGAAGACACGTTGAAGGGTATCGCAGTAGAACCATAAACTACACCGGCCCCGCTCGCATTAATTCCTAAATTATAGTTGGTGACGTTTGTATCCGTACTTGCACCAGCTCTGCGAACATAGAGACGAGCGTAACTGGTGCCAGAACCAGTAGTATTGCTGTAAAGCGCGATAACTCCTTGTCCACCATTGTATGTTTTTTGAACCGTAAAGTTATCTAATGCATAGAAAAAATTACCTGTCGATGGCAACGAATTCGTCGTGTTGCTGTTTGTAAAATTGTTATACGCGCTCATAGAGTTAGCAACGCCTACAAGTTTTACAGACCCATTTGTCACTGTAATTGGTCCGTTGATAGCTGTTGATCCTGGAACCTGCCCCCAACTATTTTGAGGAACTAGGGGTCCATTCGTGTAACCAGCGGAAAAATCATAGTTAGCATACAGTGTCGCCCATCCCTCCGAACCTCCCATCATAAATCCAAGCACCGCAAGAATCAGCGGTAAGAAGATTTTTCGACCTTGCCGAATTTTGTTCCTCGCTTCGTCCATAGGAAGGCTCCTTTTTTTAGCTCTGCCGACGACGAAAAGTGCGAACGATCATGAGCGCGCCCAGACCGAGCCCCATGAGTAAGGAAGCCGAAGGTTCAGGCACAGTCATTAGATTCAAGCTTGTGTAACCTGCACTGGTTTCACCCACCACCACCTTGAACCCATTTGCAGGCCCCGTACCCCCATTAAAGTTCGTCGCTGAGATATTGAAGAGACTGCTGATATCGGTTCCCGCATCTGTCGAAGAGAGACCCGTGATACCGGCCGCTTTCGCAAAGGTCCATGCGTACTCGGAGGTATCACTAAATCCAGCCAGTGCCCCTGTCGAATCGAGACTTAGATTGAAAGTTGCGGAGGATGAAAGAGCAGAGAGATCGAGTCCGCCCGTCACGGTGAACAGATCCCAATCGATCCCAGCCGTTCCGGTTAGTGAGGTGATCTGCCACTCATACGTTGCACCCGCGTTCCAAACCGAAGAAGCGGCCGTCAGATTTCCAGGGCTGTTTCCAGGTTTGAGTAGGGATCCACTATTTAAAGTGACTGCCCCGACCGTGCCGGCCCCACCCAAACTCCCACCCGTTTCCACATTCACCGCACCGGCAGTGCCGTTGACGAGCAACGTCGCTGTGTTGCTGATGGTGGCGGTGGAGGTGATCGATCCTCCGCTGGAGATTTGAAGAGTTCCCTCCCGCACCTCGGTAGCACCCGTGTAGGTGTTAGCACCCGAAAGCGACCACCGGCCAGTTCCCGTTTTTACCAGCGAGTTGGTATTCGCTCCGAAATCGCTAATCGCACCGGCGAATTCCCCTGTGCCAACGGTCGAACCCGTTAGATAAATCTTTTTGGCACCCGTGCCATTCGTCGATGTCATGGCACTGGTGAACTTCAGGTTTCCACTGCCCGACTGGTCCAAAGTCGCACCACCCGAAACTGTCTGACCCGTCGCGTTTGTCCCAGTGAGATTGATAATTTTATCTGTAGTCTCTCCCGTGCCGGTGTATTTCAAAACCGTAAACGCTGATTCATTTGTGCTACCTATGTTGATCGTGCCTCCTTTACCCAGGGCACTGGTCGCACCAGCATTACCAATATTCGCAGTTTGGAGGGTTGTTGTTTGCCCCGCCGTGCTTTGCGTGATCCTGACCGCCCCAGAGAAACTGTTGTTGGTGTTCCCCAAAACCACTGTGCCAGAGCTGGACTGTCCGACCGTGAGGTTGTTTGTGCCGCCAGCAACCTCATTGATGAGTCCATTAATGGTGAGAGTGTTACCATTATAGCCAGAAAATATGTTGGTCCTGGAGGTTGCGGTAACCGCGTTTATATTACCGTTGATGGTCAAAGAGGAGTCAGTCGCTCCATTCGCCCGCAAATCTAAACCGTTGTTTCCAACAAGCTGAAAAACTTTATCTGAAACTTCATTGCCACTTCCTGTCCATCGAAATGTGGTGGGAGAGGTAGCTGCAGTCCCACCCACTAAAATCGTCCCATTCGTTCCAATCGAGCTATTTTCACCAGCCATGCCGATTTTGGTCAGATAAGTCGTTCCAGAACTTATGCTCGCATAACTACCGCTAAATGAGCTGTTCGTACCCGTTAAATATAAAGTTGAGCCAGTCCCGAGTTGGAGAGAACCGGCACCACCGATATTTCCCGACCAAGTATCATTAACTGTGCCACCACCGTTGTGGCTTAGTTGCAAGATACTGCCCGAGTTGATCGTAACACTATTGGTAATGTTTTGCGTGCCAGCAGCGGTAATACTACGAACGTAATTCGTTCCAGCACCGGCGATAGTGATAGTTCCAGAACCGAAGGCGGCACTATTAGAATAGTTAACTTGTCCGACGGTCGAAATCGTTGTCCCCCCAGCATAACTATTGGAAGCCGCCAGAATAATTTTGGAAGAAGTTTGTGTCCCTATGAGAGCTAATCCGTTGTTTCCACTTATGGCCCCGTTAAATAGTACATTTCCGCTCGCCCCATTAGTAATGGTTAAGGCCGCACCACTCGCACTGTTATTTTCAATGGCGGCATTGACGGTCACGCCCAAGCTACTCGAGGAACCGAAACTCAATCTAGAGTTGGCACCGATGTTGACACTGATCGGGGCAGACGCGGCAATCGTTCCACCGCTAAATAAAATCGTATTGGTGTAATTGGAACTGCCATCCCCTAACGTCAAGGAGGATCCTGTCCCTCCAGTGATTCCAGTTCCAGAGAAGGTAATGGAATTGTTGTTATTGGGACGAATAATTAAGTTCACGTTATTGGCTAGAGTAATTCCATTGGTAGCTGCAAGAGTGCGCGCAGCTGAGGAGCCCAGCATGTATCCACTCGTGGTGAAGTTAAGAGCGTTTCCTGCCACATTGGCTCCCAGGGTCACCGTGCCAGCCGTTCCCCCAAACTGATAGTTGTAATTTCCGTTCGTAGCGGCAAAGAACGAAGCCCCGTTGTTCGTTGTCCAAGTCAGAGTAGTGCCATTCCAAGTCGCACTTCCACCCGTCCCTGCCGTCGCATTCGTGTCTGCATCCCACACCGCGTTGGTCTGGGCGAATGTTGCTTGCCCCGTAATTACCAATGAGGAAAGCAGGATTAAAAAAAACTTAATGCCTTGTAGAGATGATTTTGAATTCATTTACTTTATCTCCTGTGTAACAGCATCTTTGATTGCCAAGGATTCGATACGTTCGAATTTATCATACCGCTTACTACTTCAAAATATATAATGTAATATTTTATTTGCAAGTAGTATTTTCTTTAGTGATTTGGAATAGTAAACAATATATTTGGCATATATCACTTGCGAATAGAAGTTTAAGTATATATAGGCGATACTTTTAAGTTATATATAAAATTAACAAAGTATTTATAAACTAACTAAGCAATTAATGTATAATTATTACATTTGGCGGCTTCCCCATTCAGAACCGACTATATTTCAAGGCTATTTTAATAGCCTATCATTTATAGGATAGGCACTTGTGATTACGCTAATCCGCTTTGGCAAGCCAAGCAGGTGATCCAAATAATTTCCCGAAAGGAACCTACTCGGATTCAATTCGAGCCTTGGGCAGAAACAGGCTCCCCTTATAGCCAACCTTTCTAAGGACCTACCAAGTTCAATGACACGCTGCTGAATTCAACCGAATCAACCGAAAGCACTTCGTGAGTCACAAATCCCAAAGCATCGAAACATGGGGTGGCTGGTTGGTTGTCGATCCCCGAATAACTTACTGCAGGTGTCGGATCCAACTCCGAAACAAGCATCGATTTCACCTCCATATTTGCCCCCGATTTCTTCACGTCGATCGTCAGGGTGTAAAGTCCGTCCTTGATCGACTTCGGTCCCGAAATTGCCTCTCCCAAGGAGCGGGCCGTATCCGCCCCTTTATCATCCTTCAAACCATCGAAGGATCCGTTGTTCTCCGGCAAACGAGCCAAAAGCATTCCTTTCGGCATGTCTGGACGGAACCCGGCATAAAAACAGTACCCCAACCAGCCCCGAGCATGATCCCGAGAGCGTTTTTGAAAAATTCCATAACGAAAAGCCCCCACTGTTCCAACGCCAGAAAACTGAATATTGCTCTTAAAGCTCAGGGTCTGTCCCTCCCCCAGGATGGTTTTCTCAAAATAACCAGCAAACGACTTTCCTTTTTTTCCGAAATCCACCCCACTGAAAAGGATCTTCCCGCCCTCCTCCTTCGGACCAAAGGCCTTGGTTTTGTCACCCATCACCGCCCAGCCCGAAATAGCGAGTGGCCTCGAAACTAATGCCGGCGTGGCAGCAGGAACTGGGGTCGATGGGGCGGAAGCTGGTGCGGGCGCATTGGTTTGAGCCACTACAACATTCGCCAGACATAGAGACAAAAAGAGAGAATGGATTTTTTTCATATCGGGAATGATTATGAATCTTTCTTTTTTCATACAAGCTTAAATTGCAGGAATGTTCACGAATCTGACAAAAAAGATCAAATCCGACTTGTCTTGACGATGAAATCAGCCTCAAGATTGGACATGTTGAATCCTAACTCTTCGCGGAATCGCAATTTGCCTATGTCTTCCACTCTTTCTACCTCCTTTGTATTTCTAGCTCTTTGTTTTCAAGCCCTGCTACCCACCCATTCGGCGGAACAGTTCTTCACCCCGCCCGAAGCCCCCTTCATTACCGGACCGAGGGAGGAAATTCACCGCGTCTCTCTTCCCGCTGGTAACGTAGATGCAGCGCAGGCCCTGATCGATACGGCGCGAAAAGAAAAGCCGGAAGCGGTGTTGGTTCTCGAACCCGCCGGCAACCTTGAGGTTGGCACTGCCCCCCTACGTCTCGGTAGCAAAATGTGTCTTCAACTCTCCCCTTCGGCTGGTCTTACCGCTGCGGCAAACTGCTCCGCCCCCAGCCTGATCTTAGTCGAGAAAGCCGAATTCGTTTCCGTCTCGTCGAAAGGCCCCAGCGCCGCAACCCTCGATGGCGGCAGCAAAGCCATCAACGGCATCCAGATCACGGAAGGCTCCCGAATCAACATGGACCAACTGAATGTTCTCCGATGCGCCAAAATGGGCATCGATTATCGAGGAACCACCAATGTCACCTCGCTGAATGAAGCCGCCAGCGTCACCCGTTGCCACTTCGAGAAAAATGGCACCGCCCTCCAAGTCGATCAGTCCGGCGGGTTCCAGTGCCTCGACAACGTGTTCAAAAATCAAACCGAAACCGCCCTTTCCATCAACTCCCTCAATAGCATGGTCGCCGGCAACACCTTCTCAGGAAACAAAACAGACATTCGGACCAGCTCCGACCGTGGCATCATCACCCGCAATCGGTTCGGCAAAAGTGAGCTCACGCTCGATCTCACCCCCACGAGCAAAGGAAACCTCATCTCTGAAAATCGTGGAAATGCCCAAGACCTCACCCTCTCCATCGCGGGAGAAGGCCACCAACTCTTCCATAATACTATCTCCGGATCCGCCAAGCTCGTCCCAGGAACGAAAGAAGCTTTCCTCATCTCGAACGGAAATCTTCAGATCGATCCTGCCACTCCAGGCCTCAAGTTTTTTAATCCCCCCACCCTCAACCGACCCCACACCAACTCAGTCATTGTGGCTGGAATGGGCCGCTTCGACCTCCCTTTGATCGCAGGCGGAAAAAAAGAACCCAAGCCCGCGGACAAAGACAAACCCCCGAAGATCGTCCCCGTCGATCTCTCCCTCGTAGAGGCAGAAATCGCAAAGGCTCAGACAGAACACCCTAACGACGTCCTCGTCATTCGACTCGATGGCGAATACATCTGCAAAAATCCGAAAGGATTGGAACTCCCCCCCAATAGCTGTCTCCTCATGGCGGCCGATGCCCGCATCTTGTCTGATCTGAGTATCCCCCTCGAGCCCCCATGGGCACGGGCCGATCCGCTCACTCAGGTTATCCTTCTCCCGAAAACAGGATTCTGCTCGGTCTCGGGTGGAAAACTGGACGCAAATCGTCAAGCTCACTTCCCCATCAACGCGAACACCGGAAGCATCGCACTGATCGAAAGCACGAGCTTGATAGCAGGCGCCCGGGATGGGATTAACACGAAGAACCGAAAAGGCACCGATCCCATCTTCCTCTATCGCTGCAATGTGTATGGGAATAACGGCCGTGGAATCTGGAGCCACTGCGCCAACCGAATTCACGCCATCGCGAATGTATGCACCGGGAATTACATGGACGGGATTGATCTGGACGCCCATGCCATCAACTGCACCGCCCTCTTCAACACCTGCACCGCCAACCGACGCCACGGGGTCTTTATCGAGGAGGCGATCGAAAACAACATCGTCTTCGGAAACGAGCTCCACGGCAACGGCACGGGAGTGCACGTCTGGAACGAGGAGGTCAAAGGCAATACCGGACCTAATCTGATCTCCGCCAATCGCTGCTCGGGCAACCGACGTGGCATCGGACTTGGAGGACGGGCGGACGACAAAACCTCACATGGAAACCTCTTCTTCAACAACGTCTGCACGGAAAATCGCGAAGACGGAATTCTCACCGGCAACTCGAAGGCGAAAGAAAACTACTTCAGCCAGTCGGTCGCGTTTGGAAACGGGAAAGAAAATATCGGGGTCTCTGGCTCGGCCTTCTTTTTCAACACCGTCGTCCCTACTCCATGATTCGATTCGGCACGCCTGGCCTCCTGCCCGCCGTTTTTGGACTGACCATGCTCTTTCTATCTCGGCGGAAGAATTAGGACTTTGCCTTCGTGCGTTCTTCCTTATCCCGCTGGAGGTGGTCCCTCCTCTTTCTTGTCTTGGTCATCCCCTGTCTTTCTCCTCTTCCGATCCACAGCAAGAACAACCCACTCTCCGCAGATGTTATTATTTATGGCGCCACTTCCGCAGGGGTCACCGCGGCAATCTCCGCCGCTCGAAATGGAGCCAGCGTCATCCTGCTGGAACCAGGTCGGCATGTAGGCGGAATGCTTTCCGGGGGGCTCGGTCGAACGGATATGGATCGGCAGGAGAATGTGATCGGAGGTCTGGCCAAGGAATTCTTCCAACGGGTGGGCCGGCACTACGGACAGGAAGTTGCCTGGACCTTTGAACCCCACGTTGCTGAAGACGTCCTGAAGGGCATGCTGGCCGAGCAAAAGATCGAGCCAAGATTCGGCCAAGCACTCAGCTCCATCATTATGAAAAACGGACGGATTGAATCTCTCAAGACCCGAGACGGCCACGAATATTCAGCCCGGGTTTTTATTGATGCCACCTACGAAGCCGACCTAATGAAGGCTGCCAAAGTTTCCTACGCCATCGGGAGGGAGAGTCGTAGCCTTCACGGGGAGTCCTTGGCTGGTCGCCGGGATCTTCTCCGAAGCAATCATCAGATCAATTATCGCATCTCTCCGTGGAAAGACGGAAAGCTTCTTCC
>CAMCNF010000069.1 GCA_945876115.1 Verrucomicrobia subdivision 6 bacterium
TTGGTGGTGGGTCCGACTGCTCCGAAAAATCTAGGCAAAGTACGAATTCGTGTGGCGAATCCTTCTGCGGCGTTTACAAAAATCGCGGCACTTTTCGCGCCTCCACCAGCGGAGCCAATTATAGGAACTCATCCCACGGCGATTATTGCTAATGGGGTGGTGCTAGGGAAAGGGGTGGGGATTGGTGCTTATGTGGTGATTGAAGAGGGGGTGGAGATTGGGGAGAGGACACAGATTCGGGCGGGGGTGTATGTGGGGAGGCAGGTGAAGATTGGGGCGGAGTGTGTTTTGCATCCGAGAGTTTATTTGGGAGAGCGATGTGTGATTGGGAATCGGGTGGTGTTACATGCGGGGGCGGTGGTGGGAGCAGATGGGTTTGGATACGAGATGAAAGAGGGGAAGCACGTGAAGATTCCGCAGCTGGGATATGTGCAGATTGATGATGATGCAGAGATTGGGGCGAACACGACGATTGATCGCGGGCGTTTTGCCAGGACTCATATTGGGGAGGGGGCGAAGATCGATAATTTAGTGATGATTGCGCACAATTGTGTGGTTGGTCCGCATAGTGTGATTGTGGCGCAGAGTGGGCTTTCGGGCAGCACGACGATGGGGCATCACGTGGTGATAGCGGGGCATGTGGGGACGGTGGGGCATTTGCATTTGGGGGATGGGGCGATTATTACGGCGAAGGCTGGGGTGACGAAGGATGTGCCTCCGGGGCAGACTTGGCGGGGGGCTCCGGCGCGTCCGATCAAGGAGCAGATGGAAATGGAGGCACACATGCAGCAGTTACCGCAGCTAGCGAAACGGTTGAAGGCTTTGGAGGAAAAGAAGGGGACGAAAAAGGCGGGAGCGGGTAACAAAGCGAAGAAGAAATAGAGGGACGCTTAGGGGGCTGAGCGGAGGCGGGTTTGGAGGCGGCGCATGGCGAGGGCACCAGCGCGGGTGGAGTCGCGATAGCCAGCTAGATGGAGCAGGCCATGAATGATGTAAGTGAGGAGCTCTTGGCGGAGAGTGAGGCGGTGGGTTCGATGGTTGGCGGCGGCGACGTCCGGGCAGACAACAATTTCTCCGTGGGGAAAAGCGAGAACATCGGCAGGGGAAGGGTCGTGAAGGTGAATTTGGTGGAGGCGTCCGCTCTCGCGGGCGGAAACGAAGACGATTCCAATTTCGGCAGGGAGACGAGATCGGCGCGCCGCGGGGAGGCGCGCGAGGGCACGTTCAACCTTGCGACGGAAGAACGGCAGTGCCAGCGGGTATCGCCGTTGGCGATTGGTCCAGTGGATGGGGATGGTTTTTTTGAGCACGACGATCTCGAGGGTAGCGAATGCGTGGGCGAAGGATACTCTCGAGGGAGGAGGCTATGGCGCGGCGGGCGGTGCGCCACTCGGTTTCGGTGAGGCCGCTGGCGTCCCAGTGACCTTCTTTGGCGCGATCGGTAAAAAGTTTTTCGACTAACTTTTCAGCGTCTCCTGGGGTGGGTTTATCCATGGCGCGGGAAGCGGATTCGACTGAGTCGGCGAGGGAGAGGAGGGCGGTTTCGGGGGATTGGGGGATGGGGCCGAGGTAGCGGAAGGAGGAGTCCTCGACGGAGGGGATGTCGTCATCACGGAGGCGGAGAATTTTTCCGCCGGTACGAGCATCTTTTTCCTGTTGGAGGGCGCGTTGGTAAAAGTACCAGACGAGAGTGGCGCCGTGGTGTTCGCGAATGCCTTCGCGGAGGCGGCGGGGGAGGCGATGTTTGCGGGCAAGGGCGACGCCATCTTTGACGTGGGCGAGGATGATGAGGGCGCTCATGGAGGGGGTGAGGTTGGCGTGTGGATCGGGGTCGGTGGGGTTGAGGTTCTCGGTGAAATACTCGGGTTTCTCGAGTTTTCCAATGTCATGATAGAGGGCCATGGCGCGACAAGCGCGCGGGTTGGCAGAGCGGGAGGCGCTGGCGGCGGCTTCGGCGAGGTGACCGACGAGAATGCTATGGAGGTAGGTTCCTGGGGCTTCGAGAGCGAGGCGACGAAGGATGGGGTGGTCGAGGCTGGTGAGTTCGAGCCACGAGAGATCGGTGGTGCGGTCGAAAGCGGATTCGAGAATAGGAAAGAGAGCGCCGACGAGGATGGCACCAAGAAGGCCGAGCGCGGCGGCGGAAAGGGCTTCGGTGAGGATGAGTTCGCGGGCGATGGAGAAGTTGATCCCAGCGGAGAGGACGGTGGAGAGAAGGGCGACGAGGCCAATGCCAGCGCCGGCGCGGAGGAGGTCGGAACGGCGATAGAGTTTCTGAGAAAAGAGGATGGCGGCGATGCCCGTAATGACGGAGGAGACGAGGTATCGACCATCGGGTTGGAGGAGAAAGAACTCTCCCATGCCAAGGAGAACGACGAGGAGTAGGCCAGCACGCGGACTGACTAGGGTGGTGAGGACAAGAGCAGCGAGGGCGGGGGGGATGAGGTAGGAGCCGGCTGCGAAGGAGAAGCGTGGGGCGATTTTGAGAAGGATAAGAATAAAGGCGAAGTTACCGATGAGGGTGAGAAGGAAGAGGGCAAGGAGACGATTACGGATGAGGGTTTCGGGGAGGACGACGGAGAGGATGAGAGGAAGAACGAGAGCGATGAAGGTTGCGGCGATCCAAGCGGAAGGACCAGAGCCTGCAGGGGTGAAGAGGGAGAGGCCATAAGCGGCGGCGGCGGTGAAAAGAAAAAGAGTGAAACGAATTCGGCGATCGGACTCGAGGCGATTTTCGGTGGCGCCTCGACCCGCGAAGGGCTCGGCGGCGCTCACAAGGTGAGGCTGGTCTGCCGAGCTCCGCGATGGTCCTTGTAGGCCCGAACGATCTTACCAACGAGTTCGTGGCGGATGACGTCGGTGTCCTGGAAGTGAACGAAGCCGATGCCCTCGACGGGGGTGAGGGCTTGGACCGCCTCGATGAGGCCCGATTTGCGGCTATGGGGTAGATCGATTTGGGTGGGATCGCCGGTGACGATGCATTTGGATTCGGGTCCGAGGCGGGTGAGGAACATGAACATTTGTTCGGTGGTGGCGTTTTGTCCTTCGTCGAGGATGACGAAGGCGCCGTTGAGAGTACGACCGCGCATGTAGGCGAGGGGGGCGATCTCGAGGATTCCCTTATCCATCATCTTTTGGATTTCTTCGACATCGAGCATATCGTGGAGGGCGTCGTAGAGGGGGCGGAGGTAAGGAAAAATCTTTTCTTGAAGATCTCCCGGGAGGAAGCCGAGGGCTTCACCTGCTTCGACGGCGGGGCGGGTAAGGATGATACGGCTAATCTTATCGGATTTGAGGTAGGAGATGGCAAGGGCCATGGCGAGATAGGTTTTACCGGTACCGGCGGGGCCGATGCCGAAGGTGAGATCGTGGTGGCGAATGGTGTCGACGTAGGCTTTTTGGAGGAATGTCTTTGGGAGGATAGCGGGTTTTTTGGCGGAGACCTGAATTCGGCATGACCAGATGCCTTCGAGGTTTTTACCCTCGCCGCGGTGGACGGCTTGGAGGGCGTAGCGAAATTCGTGACGGCGAACGCGGAGTCCGTGTTGGTGGGCGAGGTGGAGTTGGCGGAAAAGTTCTTGGGCTAAGAGGACGGCGGGTTCGGCACCTTCGATTTTAAGGATGGCATCGCGGGAGATAAGTTTGACGCCGAGGAGGGTTTCAGTTTCGCGAAGGAGGGATTCGTCGGCGGCGTAGAGATCGGAGAGGGCCCGTGCGTTATCGAAAGTGAGAATCTGTTCGCTCATCGCCTTTTGGTATTACTAGGGAGGAAGGAGGAGGGGGGAAGCACGATTATGTGACAAGTTAGCGAAGAATGGAGTCAAGGGAGGCGGTGGCTCGTTTGAGGGAGGAGAGGGTTTCGCCGACGGTGCGTTCGGCACCTTTGGGATTGAGGGGGAGGGGAAGACCGGGTTCGAGAGAAGTGACAAGGGCGCAGATGCGATCGTTGACCATAATGCCGAGGAATTCACCACCGAGGGTAAGGACCCAATCTCCCGAGCTGGGGGCGTATTCGCCTTGGAGTCGATTGAGGAAACGAGAATCCATTTCGAGGTAGCCGGGCGAGTTGGGGGCGAGGCGGAAGGTGCATTCGCCGTAAGATTCGCCGTTGGGGTGGAGGAGGAGACTTTTGGAAAATCGGAAGGGATCGGTGGCGAGGCGGTAAGTGGAGGAAGCGATACGGTTGGTTTCGGCGGGATCGACGGGTGCGAGTAGAAGGCGAGGATCGCCCTGTTTAAGAGCGTAGAGGGAAGGGATGGGTTGAGGAAAGTTAGATGGGGGCGGGAGGGTGAGACTGCCGGTGAGGGAACTCCAAGTGCCCTGGGCGTCGCCGAGGGTAAAGGGAGTTTGCGAAAGTGGGATCAAGGCGACGGTGCGGGAGCCATCGGTGAGGAGAATCGATTTTGATTCTCGGCGGCGGGGGGATGAGCTTTGGGCGGAGGGGCGTTCGGCAAGGAGGAGGACAGTGGCGCGGCGGGCAAGGAAGTCGGCGTAGAGTGCGTTGGGGGCGACGGGACGATATTCGCGGATTTCCTTAGTGATCTCGCCGTTTTTTTCTGCGAGTTGGGTGACTCCTTTAGAAAGGGATTGGTTTTGTTCGAGGAGCTTCTTTTTTTCGTCTTCGGCGGTGCGCAGGGTGGCTTCGGTGAAGCGGGAACGTTCTTCGGCGCTACGAGCGACGAGATTGGCGGAGGCGACTTGGGCTCGAAGGGTGGCGGTTTCGGTTTTGAGTTTTTCCTCGGTTTGGCGAAGGGTGATGGCTTCGGCGCGAGCGGATTCGAGGGCGGCGCGGGCGCGTTCTGCTTCGAGGCCTGCTTGCTGGGTGAGGCGGAGGGATTCTTGTTCTTTTTTCTGGAGGCGTTCGGAGAGTTCGGTGGTGCGAGCGCGTGCTTGATCGAGGATGGTGGCGCGGGTGGTGGACTCGGCTTGAGTGGAGGTAAGATCGCGGGCGAGTTTTTCGCGGTTGGCGCGTTCTTCCTCGAGGGTGAGGCGGAGGGCGGCGACGACGTCTTCGCGGGCGGAGGTGGGTTGGCTGGCTAGGGGGAGAGGGGGTGGAGGGAGGTCGTTTTTATCCCAGCGGGTGAGGGCGAGGAGATTGAGGAGGAGGAAATCACAGAGGATGAGGAGGAGAGTTTTATTCATGGCGAAAGCGTCGGCGGGCGGGGCCTCGCGGGTTCACAGTTTAGGATTTTTGCGGGGGAAGCAGGAGGCGCTGTTTGAGGGCGCGGACATGGAAGATTTTAACGATGGCGACGCAGGCGATACCGAAGAGGTTGGAGGCATAGGCGGCGAGGAGGCTAGGTTGGATGACACCGATGACTTGGAGGACGAGGGCGGTGGCGGTGCCAGCGATTCCGACGTAGAGACCTGCATCAAAAAGATTGTCCTCATTTTCAAGGAGGCGGAGTTTGAGATTAGGATCACCTGGGCCGTTTTCGATTTGTTGGATGCGGCGTAGGCAGATTCGGTAGACGGTGATTTGCAGGCCAAAGAAGATGGCGAGGGTGATAAGATTAGTGGGATCCATGGCACTCCTTGGGTGAGATTTGATTGTAGGGGATGGGGCTGGATGGGCGAGACTCAATCGATATTTTGGATAGGGGCGAGGGTGGAGGAGGGCGGGTTCGAGGAGGGTTCCGAGAAGGAGGGCGAGGAGGGTGGCTTGGGCAAGGCGTGGAGCAGGACGCCAAGGGCCTGGGCTGGTGGGGGCAAGACCTGGAAGGAGTTGCCAGAGGGCGGCGATAAAAAACCAGGAACCTGATAGAAGAAGAACAAGGCGGAGAAGAAGTAGGGGTTTTTCGAAGTGAAGGAGGGACGGGATCCAGGAAGTGGGGAGGGGAGCTGAGCTGGAGAGGACGGGAACGTGGCGGGAGACGAGGAGTTGGACGGAGCCGCGGCCTGAGGCGATAGCGCTGGAGAGGGGGTTCCAAGGTTGAGTGGCGGGGAGAGGTAGGAGGGGGAGGAGGTCGGCGGGGTTGGTCCAGAGGGCAGCGGCGAGAAGGAGGTCGGCGGGTTCGGAGGGGGTGCGGATCTGTTCAGAAAGCCAGATGAGGGTGGGGAGGGAGTGGATGGTGCCGAGAATTTCTCGGAGGGAATCGTAGTCATAGCGGCGACTGAGAGAGAGGAGTGCGAGGAGGGTGGGTTGGAGGGGGCGAAGAGATTGTTCTTGGAGAGAATCGGTAGCGGACGTTTTTATTTCGCTGGCGACGGGGGGAGAAAAAGCGGCGGTATCAAGAAGGTGAGCGGTGAGGAGGAGGACGGCTTCGAGGGGTTGGCCGCCTGGACTTGTGGCGGGGAGAAGGGGTGGGAGTGGAGGAAGGGAAAGAGTATCGAGAAGAGTTTGGACGCCAGGCGAGGGATTGGAGCGGAGGTTTTGGCGAAGGCGAAGGCGAACTGATTCACGGAGGAGAAGAGTGAGAGTGTGCGGAGGTGAGGAGGCGGTAGTTTCGAAGGCGAGGCCGGAAGTGGCGAGGATGAGTTCGAGGCGGGGATCGCGGGTGCCGAGGGAGGCGAGATCGGGTCGAGAGGAGAGGAGAGTGCGGGCGGAATGGAGAACGGCATCACTTTCGGGTAGGTGCATGGATTGGGCGAGGAGGGCAAGGCGAAGGCCAGCGCCGAGGTGTTCGGAATTTAGAAGAGAGGCTGCGAGTTCGGTGAGGGGGGTGGTACCTTGGCCAGCGGCGATGAGGAGGCGTTCGTCGATGGCTTGGAAGCGGACGGGGAGGATGGCCGCAGTGAGGAGGGAGGCGAGGCCGATGACGAGATTGAGGAGGGGAGGAGGTTTCAGGTGGAGAATCGGGGGAGGGATGGGTTGATGCGGGTAAAGATTTCCCATGGGATGGTATCGGCTTCACGGGCTAGGTCGGTGGCGGTGCGGGTGAGTCGACCCGATTGGCCGAGCCAGACGACTTCGTTACCGCGGCGAGGATTAGGGACGCGGCTAACGTCGAGGAGAGTCATATCCATGGTGACGCGACCAAGGATGGGGCAGAGGCGACCTTGGACGAGGGCGTGACCGCGATTGGAGAGGGAGCGGGGCAGACCGTGGGCGTAGCCTGTGGCGACGGTAGCGACGCGAAGATTGCGGGGTGCACGGAAGGAGGCGCCGTAGCTGATGGTTTCTCCGCGAGCGACGGAGCGAACAAGGAGGATGCGGGATTTCCAGGCAAGAACGGGTTGGAGGGGCGGAGAAGAGCGGGCGGTTGGGTGGATGCCGTAGAGGGCGAGGCCTGGGCGGGCGTGGGTAGGGGAAAAGGGAGTGGTTTGGAAAGAGGCGGCGGAGTTGGCCCAGTGGTAGGGGAGATTCTTGGGTAAGAGGGAGGCAGATTTTAACTGGCGGCGGGTGAAGGCGGGATTGGAATCGGCGCAGGCGAGATGGGTGAAGGTACCGACGAGATCGAGGGATGGTTGTTGGGCGATATAAAAAAGGAGTTTTAAAAATTCCTGCGGGGTGGCCCCGAGGCGGTTCATGCCGGTATCGAGTTTTGCTTGGACAAGGGCGATAGTCTTGGCTCGGGTAGCGGCGCGGACGAGCTCGCGGGCTTCGGTGAGGGAGGAGAGGGTGATGGTGAGGCGATGCTGTAGAGCGCAGGGGAATTCGGAAGCGAGAGTAGAGCCCAGAAGAAGAATGGGTTGGCGGATTCCAGCGCCACGGAGTTGAGCGCCCTCGGAGACAAAGGCGACGCCGAACTCTTCGCATCCAGCTTGAGCAAGGGTACGAGTGATGGGGATGAGACCGTGACCGTAGGCGTTATCTTTAACAACGGCTAGAATCTGGGTTTTGGGAGGAAGAGAACGGCGTACCGTGCGGAGGTTGTGGCGGATGGCAGGAAAGGAAATCTCGCACCAGGTGCGGACGTCGCCGGGAATTTTCATCGGATGAGGATAAAGGGTGGGAAAGAGGGGTGAGAGCCTAAAAATGTGGTGGTTGGGTAGTTTTATTTCGTGGCCATGGTGGGGCGGAGATGGATGGGTTCGAGGGGAAGGTCGGACTCGAGTTCATGAGTTTGGAGGTAAGAGGCAAGGTCGGCGGCATGGGTGGAGATCTTTTTTTCTACGCCTGGGAGGGCGTCGGAGGTGACGGCAAGAGTGCAGCGGGTGAGGAGAGAGGGGAGAGAGGTGGCGGGGTGGACTTGGGTTGGTGTGTGGAGTTTCCCCATGGAGTAGAAGGTGGCGAAGATGTCGCCGCGGCGGGCATCGGAGAAAATACCGAGCAGAGGA
>CAMCNF010000070.1 GCA_945876115.1 Verrucomicrobia subdivision 6 bacterium
CTTGCAACCGCATCTACAAAAGCCCGGGCCGACCTGGATGCAGCCTTAAAAGAGCTCACCGCAACTCGGGAAAAGATTTCTTCCGAGAAGGTACCTCTCAGCAGAAAACTTTCTCTGGCCGAGGACGACTTAGCTCTTGCCCGAAAGGAGCTCGACCTCGCCCAGAGAGCCCGAGATATGAAAAATCTCGATCAATCCTCACTCAAGGCGGAAATCAAACAGCGCGAAGAGGAAAACACCTACATGCTCAACCTGCTGAACGAATTCAGCAGAAATTTCGGGGAGAAGAGTATTCATATTTCGGAACGTGCAGGTCACCGCGAGAAGCTCGACTTGGCCAAAGCCACGCACGAAAACAGCAACGCATCCCACGAGGATAAGTACAAGGCTTCCTTCCGAGTCGTCGATGCCGCCCTCACCCGTATCGAAGACCTTCTCGGTGGCTACAGCTACCCTGGGGTGGCTCTTGATGCTCAAGGGGGACTAGTCGAAGGCAAGTTTGCCCAGATTGGGCCAATGGTTCTTTTCTCCTCCGCAGATGGCGCAGTTGCAGGTTGGGCCTCCGAGGCCAAGGGATCGAAAGAGACCGTTTTGAAAGGGGCGGAACACTCGAAAATCTTTGGCACTGCTTTTGCTTCCCTCATGGCTGGGGGGGAAGCGGTCATTGCCTCTGACTTCACCATGGGACAGGCCCTAAGAAATTACGGGAACAAAAATTCGATCATCCGTACCTTTATTCACGGCGGACCCATCATGTGGCCCCTGCTCTTTTCCGCAATCGTCGCTGCGATTGTTTCTCTCGAACGGTCTCTGTTCATTGTTTCGGAAAAACGGCGCCAAAATCCTGAGCAAGTTGAAAAGATCTTCACTTTGGTGGAAAGTGGTAACCAGCCTGCTGCCATCCAAGTCGCCAACGCCTCCACCGATTTCGTGGCCCGAGTCCTCGGCTTTGCCCTTGCCAACGCCAACCTTTCCATTAGCCAAGCCATCAGCAAGGCGAGTGCCATCGAACTCAAAAGGTTCGGCCGTGGCCTGCCTATCCTCGACACCATCATCACCGCCGCCCCCCTCCTCGGACTGCTCGGCACGGTGACCGGCATGATGAACACCTTCAGCATGATGGGTGGGGATGAGCTGGGAGCCCCTACCGCCATCACGGGCGGTATCGCAGAGGGTTTGATCGCGACCGCATTCGGTCTGTTGATCGCCATCACCTGCTTGTTCCCGAACAACTATCTCAATGCCCGAATCGAATCGGCCCAACACGAAATGGAAGATGCGGGTCGCCGACTCGAACTAATGCTCATGGCAGAAAAGGCCTTCGAAAGGGCCAGTCACTCCCATGCAGGGGATCATGGAAATCCACCTCCCACCCCCCGTTTGACTCCGCCTCCAGCTCCCATGCCTGTTCCACCTCCCTCCCCATCCACCGCAGCCACCCGCATGCCCGTGGCTCCTCCCAGCTCGGTTGTGCTCCCAGCAACCCCCGCGCCTTCTCTTCCTGCGGTGACTCCGCCAACTTCCCGCCTCCAAGCCAAACCTGCGATCCCCGCGAATAAACCCGGCGCTGGGAAAATTGGCCTCAAGCTTCTTTCCCTCTTTAAGCCCAAATCCAGCGGCCCCTCCACAGGAAAGGCCTAAGCAAAATGGCAGGCGGAGGCGGCGGTGTTTCCAGAGGAGGGCGAAAAAAAGCCCGGATCGAGATCATTCCTCTGATCGACATCATGTTCTTCCTTCTCGCCACCTTCGTGATGGTTTCCCTTTCCATGGTCAAGAACGAGGGGGTCTCCGTCATGCTCCCTGGCTCCAGCACCTCCGAGGCGAAGGAGAAGGACGACAGCATCACCACCGTTTCCGTCGCAGAAAGCGGCGACGTCTACATCAATCAGGAAAAAGTTACGATGAGCCAACTCCCCCTCCGCCTCTCTTCTATCAAAGCCTCTAACCCAGATCCGAAATTTACCCTCAATGCCGACGCCCGCGCCAATTTCGACAAAGTGGTCGTTGTCCTAGATGAAATCCGCAAGCTCGGTATCACCAAAATCGGTATCTCCACCAAAACTCGATAATGAGTCCTGTCTCCCCTCCTCCACTTCCGCGGCCTACCCCCCCCGCCTCGCGGTCGCCTAATTTTCAGACACGAAAGGAGTCCAATCTTTATCCCCTCTGCATGGCCGCCATCTTGGGCTTCGCCCTCTTCTTGGTCGTCGTCGTAGGTGGAATCCTTTTCCCCGTCTCTAATTTCGAGAAAAAGAAGAAGGCCGAAGATATTCAAGAAGTCGATATCTCCAATATCAAAAAACCAGACACCGAACCCCCCAAAGAGGACGTCGAACAGGAGAAAGAACCACCTCCTCCAGCCCCCATTATGGAAAATGTCAATGTAGCCGCCCCCCAGATGGATGACGCTCCCGCCCTCGCCCCAATGAGCTTGAGCGATCTCGAATCCGCCCTCGCCCCTGGTGGTGGCGGTGGGATGTTTGGTGGGGGAGGAGGCTTCCAATCGGGCCGCATCGGCGGAAAAGGAGGTCCCGGAGGAACAGGCACCGATATGGATCAAGCCTTCTCCATGGCCGACCTCGATCAAAAACCGCGCGCCGTCTACCAGCCCGCCCCAACCTATCCCGCTGCCCTCCGCTCCCGCAAAATCGATGGAGTGGTCACAGTAATATTTGTCGTCGATGCCAACGGACGAGTCGCCAATGCCAAAGTGGAGAAAAGTTCCGACCCCGCGTTCGATAAGCCTGCCCTCGATGCGGTGCGCAAATGGAAGTTTGAACCCGCAATGAAAGAGGGACGGAAAGTATCGGCCAAGATGCGTGCGCCCATCCGCTTCGATACGAAGGCCTCCTCATGAAAAGAATTCTCCTTCTTGCCTTGGCCTACACCCTCCCCCTGTTTGCCGAGCCAGCAGATCCCTCGGCTCACGACCCCAAACCCGCCCCCGGCTCCCCTGGCGCTACTCGGGCTGCAGTCATGCAAATCTTCGCCGATCCTGACTTCCGTAAACGTGCGATCGAAAACTTCAATATCTCCAGCGATCTCGAACCCAAACTCCCCGCCACCGAGAAAGAAGCCTTTACCAAGATCGCCGACCTCGCCGCCACCGATGTGGTCAAAGCCTACTTCGAATTAAAATCCGTGGTTACCGCCGATTCGAGTGCCGTGTTCGATTTCACCCTCGGCTCAATCGCCTACCAGCTTAACCGACCGAACGAAGCCGCTAAATACCTTGAGAGCGCCACCCGCAAATTCCCCAACTATCTTCGTGCTTATAAAAATCTCGGCTTAATTCAACTTCAACAGGGCCGAACCGATGATGCGATCAGAAGTCTAACTCGCTCGATCGAGCTGGGTGGAGGGGACGGCAATACCTTCGGCCTCCTCGGCACCGCCTACGTCTCAAAGGAAAATTTTGTCTCGGCTGAGGGAGCTTTTCGTAATGCTCTCCTTCTTCAGCCCACGACCCCTGAGTGGAAGCTGGGTCTGGCCCGCTGCATCTTCCGCCAAAACAAGTACGCCGAGGCCGTCTCACTGATGAACGACCTGATCGAACGGCAACCAGACAAACCTGAATTTTGGCTTCTTTTAGCGAGCGCCCACCTCGGACTCAAAGAACCTATCGCCGCAGCCACCTGCTACGAAATGATCGACCGTTTAGGAAAGTCCACCCCCGATACACTGACCTCTTTGGCCGACATCTATCTCCAAGAGTCGAACTTTCCCTTGGCAGTGGAGACCTACCTGCGTGCCCTCGATCTCAAACCTGGCCAGAAGATTGATCGCCCCCTCCGTGCAGCCGAGGTGCTCAATGGACGCGGTGCACCCGCAGAGGCGGGCATCCTTTTGGAAAGATTAAAGATTTATGCAGGCAACAATATCGATGCGGACAAAAAGAAGAAGATGTTGAAGCTGGAAGCCAAAATCGCCTCGGCCCAAGGCAAAACAGCCGAATCCGCTGCTGTCTTGGAGCAGATTCTCAAAGAGGATCCTTTAGATGGAGATGCCTTACTTCTCCTTGGGCAACACTATGCGAAAAGCAACCAGCCCGAAAAAGCGATTTTCCTCTTCGAGCGTGCCGAGGGGATGGAGCAGTTTGAGGCGGATGCCAAGGTGCGCCATGCCCAAGTGCTGGTGACCGCAGGCAAATACGACGAAGCCGTCCCCCTCCTAAAACGTGCCCAGGAAATCAAGGCCCGGGACAGCATCGCCCGCTACCTCGAACAGATCGAACGACTCCTCAAAACCCGATCCAAGTAATTTTGCGAGGCTACTCCTTGGCTTCAGTTACCCCCGCCCTTGATTTTCAGCAAACCTAGTCTTTATTGTAGGATATGAAGAGAGTCGCCCAGTTTCTAGCCTTGATGGTTTTTTCTCATGCGATGGCTGCGGTTGACTACTCGACCTCGCTAGAGCAAAAGGCACGGTCGGGGGATCATCAGGCTCAAATGGATCTAGCGATTGTTTATGAGCAGGGCCGGGGCGTGCCTAAGGATGAACGTAAAGCGATGGAGTGGTTTCAGAAAGCCCGCCAAGGGGGATATCCTGATCAGGAGCTGGCGCAACTCAACCAACAGAGGGTGGCTCTTGCCAGCTCCAGAATCGAAATAGCCGTGCAAACCTATCGCACTCAAAATGGGGATCGCCTCCCTACGTCTTTAGCCGATCTTTCCTCAGCTGGAATTTTGACCGAGGCACCCAAAGATCCGTGGGGTCGAGAGATTGCTTATATTCCCTCACCCGATGGTAAGACCTACTCCCTCTTTTCGGTGGGTCCTGATGGTGCTCCCAGAACTTCCGATGACATTGTGGCCCTCCAATCTGGACCCAGTCTGGATGTCGAAACGGCTGCTGGGAGCGAAGAACCTCCGATGCCCTGGTGGAGGGCTTGGCTGGTCAAGATCTGGAGTTGGCTGACCTTCTGGAGGCGTTAGCCGGCAACCAGCTGAGAATCGGAAGTCGGGTTTAGGGGCGGCGGATGGGAAAGCCGCGGAAAGGGCGTAAGAAAGGCGGACTACGCCTTACAGTCGAAAATACCACCAAGGCCTCTCCTCGCCGATCGTCCACTCCTCGTGGAGATCGTCCGACATGGCCGATTCCTTAACGACCCCATTTTTGCCTGGGAAATAAACTGTCCTTTCAACATCAGCTTCCTCGTATCGAATTTTGGGGGCTGTTACGATATCCACTCCGACAAGATGGTCTTTCTGCCGCAATCTGCCAGCAACGTTTGTGTGACATTTTTACAAAGGTTTTCCCCGACTTGCTCGCACTTTGCCTCGCTTCGCCCGTCCCCTTTCTCGACGTGGCACCTATTCCCCTGCATGCCAGTGGGGTGAAACTATGTAGTTTTCTTCTCGGTCTTTTGTTCCTGACGGGAGCGATTTCCGAAGGCCAAACTCCGCTGGCTGCACCTGCCCCCGCCCCTATGGATGAAGAAAATTATGTCCCCCCGTGGAAGATGGAAGATTCTAAAGAGGGCACAGGCTTTGACTGGTACGTTGCTCCTGCCTTGGGAATTTCCATGATCAGCGATACCGATATTAATCAGTTCTCAGGAAGTACCAGTGGTACAACCGTGAGCAGTGGAGCCGCCACCTTGGCCTTCAACCCAGGATTTCGGATGGACTGTCCGATTGGAGCCAAAATAACCGACTGGTTTGCGCTGGAATTCACTCCCGGGTTTATGCTGAACACGATTCAGTACATCGAGCCCACGAATGGATCTCTTTCGATCGGGTCACAAACTGTTTCCCAAAACGGGCAGGCTTCCCTCGTCGGCGACTACTATCAGATCCCGATGCTTGCCAACTTTCTTTTTACCATTCCGATTCATCCCCAATTCACCATCACAGCGGGATTTGGCGTGGGAGGTATGGTGTCTGCAGCCCAAACAACCTCTCTCCAAGGCGTTTCCCTCGAAGGCTCTGACGGAATCGGCACTGCCCTCTCCTTTGCCTACTCGGGCCAATTTGGACTGGATTTTCCCTTTTCGGAAAAAATGCAGGCAGGCCTTTACTACAAGTACACCGGCACCGGAGCTCAAGATTTTACGGGCGGCAACTTCTTTCAATTCGTCCAAAATAACAACGGGACTTCCACTCAGAGCGTTCAAGGCTACTTCCTCTATCGGTTTTAACCCCCTCCGAAAGAAACCGGGGTCGTAGGTCTGTTTTAAAAAGTCGGCCTATAAAGCCTTGACCTGTAACATCTTATATGGGGTCGTAGGTCTTGTAACTCGCTGATTAACACTACTTTGCAAGGGTAGTTTTCGAAAATGGGGTCGTTTCGAAAATGGGGTCGTAGGTCAAAAGTCCTTCAAAGATAATCGACCCTTCACATCCGGAATATTGCCTCGGCTAGGGCTCGAACCTAGGACCCGGTGATTAAGAGTCACCTGCTCTACCAACTGAGCTACCGAGGCGTAAGACAAATACCATATCGCCCCCGTCCCCCCTCGGCAATTCCAGACCGCCTCAGATTTTCTTCGGTTCCACTCCCTCATCTCCCGCCAAAATTAGCGCCACCACCACCAATCCCAAATGAATCCCAATATCCGCCACCGTCGATTGCCCCCCAATTAACATCTGCCCAAATGCCAAAGAAATATAAAGGAACCCCGCTAAAACCAATGGCACCCGATTCCTCCCTGCCACCAAGATCCCCGCCCCCAACAATATCTCGGCATAGGGCAAGCCACCGACAAACAACTTCACCGACCAAATCGGCGGGAAAGGACGCTCCAGAAACGGTTGCATCAGAGCGGGCATGACCTGCGCGTAAAACTGAGAAAAACTCAATCCCTTCGGCCCATTAAATTTTCCCAGTCCTGCCGTTAAAAACCGTAGTCCCAGAAATAACTGCAAAAGAAGAAATGCCCAGTCCCGACTTCCCCACCGAATCCAAAACGGCCGCGCGTCTAACGAATCCATCCTCATATCCTTTTCCCCAATCGAAACTCCCGATGCGCCGCACGCACCGCCTTCGATCCCGCCTCTTCATCCACCACCACCGTAATTTTGATCTCACTCGTGCTGATCATCTGAATATTCACGCGAGCCGCCGCCAACGCCCGAAAAAGCTGAGCTGCCACCCCAGTGTGGCTGCGCATCCCAATCCCCACCACCGATAACTTCGCCACCCCCTCCTTAAATAAAATCTGCCGCGCCCCGCCCGAGCGTACAAACGGCTCAAGAAATTTTCGCACCTTCGCTAACTCCTCTCGCGGCAAGGTAAAGGTAATATCCGTTTGCGCTTTCCCTTGGCGCCCCCCCATCGGTAGCGAAATATTCTGCACAATCATGTCCACATTGATCCCCGCCTTGGCGATGCCCGTGAAAAGTTTTGCCGCTACCCCAGGTCGATCCGCTACCCCCACCAACGTCACTTTGGCTTGGCTTTTTTCCAAACTCACCCCACGCACCACCACCCGCTCCATCGATTTTGCTTCTTCTTTAACCATAGTTCCTCTCGCACGATTGAAACTCGACCGGACCTCAAAGACCACCCCGAACTTCTTCGCAAACTCCACCGATCGCGCCTGCATCACTTTTGCCCCTGTACTCGCCAACTCCAGCATTTCGTCATAAGAAATCTCCGTAATCTTGCGCGCCCTCGGCTCGGTTCTTGGATCCGCTGTGTACACCCCATCCACATCCGTATAGATCTCACACCGCTTCGCTTTCAGCACCGCCGCCAAAGCAATTGCCGTCAAATCCGATCCTCCCCGCCCCAGCGTGGTTACTTGCCCCTCCATCGTCTGCCCCTGAAATCCAGCCACAATCACCACTCGTCCCAAACGAAGATGCGCTTCCACCGCTTTCGGGCTCACATTGGCAATCCGTGCTTTCATATGGGTGCCGTCCGTCACAATCCCCGCTTGCGCTCCCGTCATCGCCACCGCCGCAATTCCACGGGCCTGCAAAGCAATCGCCAAAAGCGCCGTTGTCGTTTGCTCCCCTGTAGCCATCAAAAG
>CAMCNF010000071.1 GCA_945876115.1 Verrucomicrobia subdivision 6 bacterium
TCGCCCCCCACCCCCCCTCTCCTTTATTCTCTCATAGAATGAACGACCGGATTCGCCCCACTCTTCTCACTTTATCCCTTCTCCTGCTCCTTCCCGCTCTACCCCTGCACGCTGAAGACGCCGGCGATGCCACTAAAAAAATTGTCGAGGCATACGATAACTCCCGATTTGAGGAGGCCGCTAAATTAGCCCAAGCCTTCATCCAAAATTTTGCCCAATCTCCAAACCTGCCCAGCGCCTACCTTCTTCTCGCTCGATCCCAATACAATCTGAGCCAGTGGACCCCTGCCATCACCGCCTACCGAAAACTCCAAACCCTCTCGAAGGAAAAAGATGTTCTCGAGGAGGCCTCCTACTACATCCTCCAATCCCTCGTCGCCCAAGGCAATGCCTCCCCCGAGAAATCGGCTGAGAGAAAAAAGAACCTCTCCGAAGCTCTCACCCTGATCGCTGCTTTCCCGAAGGAATTTCCAGAGTCCAAATCCTTGGCGGAAATTCGCCTTCTCCAAGCTCGTATCCATATCCAAGAAGGCGCTTTTGCCGAAGCGAGCCAGGACCTGGATGCCGCACGCATCGCCGATAAGGAAAAAGAGTTGGCCGAGGATATCGACTACCTCCAAGGGTATGCCGAGGCCCAGCGCGCCCGCCAACTCTTGGCTGATTTTAAAAAAGCGGACGGAGAAGCCGCCTTGGCACGCGCAGGCCAAATTTATGCCCGCATCGCCAACGGCTCGAACCCTGCCCTCGCCCTCGAAGCCAATCTTCAACTCGCCAGTCTTGACCTAGCCGCTGGTCGCATACCCGAAGGCATTACCCGACTCCGCGCCATCCCGGGCAAAGAGGAACTCATCTCCATGCTCGAAGCCAAACTCGCTCCCCTGCGGGCTCAAATCTCGGGACAAGGAACTCCCTCACCCGAAAAACTCCGTCGCGTTCAAAAAGCTCAACAAAAGATCGAAGAGGTACGAAATCGACCCGACCTTTCAGGCCAAGCCCTCCTGCAACTCGGCCAAGCTTACCTGCAAACGCGCGGGTACGATGAAGGCCGTATCGTATTTCGCCAAGTGGCCCGATTCGGCCCGCCCGACCTTGCTCCCACCGCCGAACAGCAGATCATCCTAACCTACGCACTCCAAGGTCGTACCTCGGATGCCGACCGACTCGTCGCCGAATATCAGAAAAAATATCCCGATCAGAAAGGAGTCGCGGGCTTGGTCGACTACCTGGTCGGCTTCGCCCTACTGGAGGACGGCAAATACGAGGACTCCATCAAGCGTTTGAAAGCCGCTCAGGAAAAAGGGGTCGATCCTCGCTACGCAGACGAAATTCCGCGCTTCATCGCCTCCGCGTACCAGAAAAACGGGCAAGGGGCCGAGGCCATCAAATACTACGAATCCTTCTTGTCCGAAGTGAAAGCGGGGAAAATCAAGGTTTCGGATGAAAGCAAAGAGCAGACCCAACTCGCCTACGCCAGTGCACTCGTCAGCGAAAAGAAGTTCTCCGAGGGCGTCACGCAGTTCACCCAGCTCTCCACGAGTGCCACGAGTCCCTCCATTAAGGAGGACGCTTCCCTGCGCCTCGCCTATGCTCTACGGAGCTCAAAAAAACTACCCGAAGCAGCCGCCGCATTCGCCAAGTTTGCCACCGACTACCCGAAATCCAGCAACCTGGGCAACGCTCTCCTCACCCGTGGCGATACTCTTCTCGAGGACAAAAAACCCGAGGAGGCTTTGGCAGCCTGGAAGACCACCGCCACCCAACTGACAGGAGCCCCCGCTGGATTGGACGCCTACGAACGCACCTGGCGCTTTTACGCCAAGGATAAGAAAAAAGATCTAATGCTGGCTGCGCAAGAGGATCAATTCCGGGCCTACCCGAAAGATCCACGCAACATCGGTGCTTACCTCGCTCGCGGAGCATCTTTTGCCGAAGAGAAGGACGAAAGCCAAGCCATTCAAGCTTATCGCCGCGCCTTCGAACTCTTTAAGGAACTCTTCCCCGACCCCAAGGTCTCGCCCCCGCCCGTCGCCATCTCCGATCTCGCTTACTCTGCCTTGGAAAAATCCTCCGACCTCGAACTAGCCTCCGCAAAAGCCTTGGGAAACTACGCCTCGCTTGCGGACGACGGGAAAAAGAAGTGGAAAGAGTCCATTCAACGCTCCATCGATTTCCTTCGGCAATCGATTCTTGGAATCTCCTCCGCGAAAGTCTCTCCAGTTCTCTCAAAACTGGTCTCTCTTTCACTCTACCGATTTCAATCTGGCGAAGCCCCCGTGGAGGAGTGTCTTCAACCCTTCCGTGATCTAGCCGGTGAGGCCAGCGCTCAACCTGGACTTGTGGCGCAAATTCTCTTCGCCCAAGCCAGCGTTCCTTTTGAGGCAGGCCAAACCACCCTCGCTCTTCGTCTTTATCAAGAAGCGTACAAGCAGTCCCTCGCCACCAAGGTCTCGCTGGACTGGAGAGATCTGCAGCGCTTCGCCAACGCCCTCCTTGCCGCAGGCCAAGGAGAGGAGGCACGTCCCGTCTTTGAGCGAATCCGTAAGGAGTTTCCCGCCAAGGTCGGCACCAAGGATCCCCGCCAACATGCCCAAGCCGCCGCTCTGTTCGGTCTGGGTCAGATCGATTTCCAAGCCAACCGAAAGGCCGAAGCAGAAAAGTACTTTGCCGAACTTACCCGCGACTATCCCTGGTCCGATAAAGTTCAGGAGGCCAACTACTTGCGGGCCCAAGCCTTGGCCGAGGCTGGGAAGTATGACGGCACCAAGAAAGATCCTGCCGCCTTCGAACTCTGGATTGGCATCATTGAAAGCGGCACGGCGACAAACGAGATGAAGGCCAAGTCGATGCTTGCCTTTGGCCAAGCCCTGGAAAGTCTTGCTGCTAAAAAACTCTCCTCTCCTCAGCTCGACCAGGGTGTGGGCAAACCTCCGCTCGATCCTCTGGATCTCGCCGTCTCCTACTATCAGAAGATCGATCTCTACTACGATAACCTGCCCGAACTCTCAGGGCAGGGTTTGCTTCGGGCGGCCAAGATTCGGCGTGCCCAGCAGAAGAACGACGATGCCCGAAAAATCGTGACCTCTCTTCTTTCCAAATATCCCACCTCCTCCGTCACGTCTGAGGCCAGTGAGCTTCTGCAATCTCTTCCTGCCGCCTCCGCCGCGCCCGCCCCGTGACCCCTTCCCCGGCTCTGCGTCGCCGGACCACTCAAATCCTCGCCATCCTGAAGCGGACCTATCCTGAAGCACACTGTGCTCTCCATTTCACAACTCCGCTTGAACTTCTCATCGCCACAATTCTCTCTGCTCAGTGTACCGATGAGCGGGTGAATCAGGTCACTCCTGCCCTCTTTGCGCGCTGTCCAGATGCAACATCCTTGGCTGCAATTTCACAAAATGAGTTGGAGAAAATTATTCACTCCACAGGATTCTATCGTGCGAAAGCACGATCTCTTCGCTCCTGTGCCGCCTCCCTTGTGGCAAACCATCAAGGAAAAGTGCCAAGGACGATGGAGGCTCTCCACAAACTGGCAGGGGTTGGCCGGAAAACTGCAAATGTGGTTTTAGGGAACGCCTTTGGACTAGCGGAGGGAGTTGTGGTGGATACCCATGTGGGTCGCCTTTCACGCAGGATGGGACTGACGCGGCATCTCGACCCCGTGAAAGTGGAGAGCGCTCTTGTGCGACTCATTCCGAAGGAGGATTGGACACTGGTCTCACATCTACTCATTGCTCACGGCAGAAAGCGGTGCATGGCGCGAAACCCAAACTGCGCCCAATGCGAACTAAAAAAACTTTGCCCCCAACGGGGCGTTTGATTCTTCATTCACCGGTAGGGACGCGTACCCTTACGCGTCCATGTTGATACTTCAACGCCCAAGCTTAGGTAGGGCGGGCTGTCCCAAGCCCGCCTCGCAAAAAACTCAAAGATTCAACGCCCACCTAGGCGACCAAGGGATTGGTCCCCTAAGACCTACCCCCACCCATTCAGGTTTCTCATTCCATGATGGAGTAGACGTCTGCTTACGCAGGGGAATTGGTCGCCCTACCATCGCCCAAAATTGACAACGAAGAACGCGTCCTTCCCAGTTCATAAACAAAAAGGGCTGGAAGCTTTTAGCCTCCAGCCCCTTTTTAAATTCACGTCAAACTTACGTCTTACTTCGTTACTGTTGCTCGGAGGAACTTCTTGGGATCCGATCCTCGATCCACGCTGATAACCTTCCGAACGGTGTTTGCGGGCGTGGGCGACAAGTCAGTTGAATTCTCCACCGACACTCCACTTGCGCTCCAACCGCCAGCCAGATCAGCCGTCGTCTCACCGCCCAGTGCGTTCAAGGGCAACGTCGAATCATCCGTGCGAAAAACAACAACCAATCGCAATTTGGTCGGGTCACTCGTGTCCTGTACCGGCAACGTGGCTGGCGTTGTTTCATTTCCGCCAAACGCATAGTTGGCCAGATAGGTCAGCCCGTTCGGTGCCACATCTGTCATATTCAATCCTGGGTAGGCACCTGCAAACGTGCTGCCCTCAGGCGCGGCCGCCACCTCAATCGTGACTGTTGCCGTGGTGCTTCCCGTCCCGTTGGTCGCCGTCACCGTATAATCGGCTGAAGAGGCAGCCGCTGAAGGCGTACCACTGATCACTCCCGAGGATGTATCAAGAGAGAGTCCGAAAGGCAGGGCTGGGCTGACCGAGTAAGATGTTACCGTGCCCGTCACCGTCGGCATCAAGCTGCTGATCGGCGTCCCCACCGTTCCGCTTGCCGATGAAGGCGTGTAGGATAGGCCGCTGGGTGGCAAGTCCCCTACTCGGGTCAAGGATGCACTGTTCAACACCTCATCCAGCTCGAAAGCATATCTTCCTGGAGTAACGCTCGCCGTCGCATTGTTGCCTGCACCGAACACTCCACCTTCACCCCACTTGTAAGGGCTATCCCAGCCTTGAGCCGCTCCTGCCGCATTTCCCACGATTTTGTAATCAATCGAGCTGGCACTGGTAAAATCGTACAGGAACTTCCACTTGAAATTAGCAACCAAGGCCATCGAGTTTCCCTGATCTCCATTAGGCGCCCAAGCAATGAAACTCCCAGGAACCGCCACGCCAGCGAAACGACTGGCAAAGCCAGCCGTTGAGTCATACACGACCACTGTGCGTGTTTTGGTAACGGCCGCATTGCCGGCCACATCTGTTGCGCTGTATGTGATGGTGTAAGTACCCACCGTGGCAGTGTCGACCGTGCCCGAAGAGTTGACTGTGACGCTAGGGTCCACGTTGTCTGTAGCAGTGGCACCGGCATCCGAGTAAGTGTCGTTCAGAGCAACACCCACCAATGCGTTGCCGTTGAGAGTGATTACGGGCCCAAGGGCATCATTGACTCGGGTTGGGTCGGTGTTAGCGGTGAACTCGGCTCCGTTGGTGAAGCCGTCGGTGTCGTCATCCGAAGCCTCGTCACCCGTCAATCCATAAGCCGCAGCGTAAGCGGCAAAGTCAGGAAATTCCGTTCGGGCAAAACTGTAGGTCAAGGCATCGTGGTTGATTTTGAGCGTAAAGTAACCGGTGGCATTTACTGCGAAAGGAATATTGTTATCGAAAGTTCCCGGCGCAAGCGTGCCAGGGGTAGCGCCTGCTCCCCAATTGTTGATCCAGGAGTTCCCCAGAAACTTCAAATTAAAATTCCCAGAAGAACGGAAATTGTAATTAACGGAATACTCAAACTCTTTCCCGGCATCCAAGGCCATAGTGTTCTCCGTCGTTGGGGCATCACTAAATGAAGGCGTTAGGAAATCACCAGCAATCATCAAAGTGGCGTAATTTTTCTTTAGCGGGTTCGTTACCCGCACGAGGGAGGAAGTTCCGTTGACTTCGGCATCGTCATTATAACCATCCCCATCGGTATCTTTTATAAGAGGATTTGTGCCCAGCGCAGCTTCTTGAACATCGGTCAACTCGTCGTTGTCGTCGTCCGTGTCGACATCATCCGGGCTGCCATCCCCATCGGTATCGGTGTTATCGACCGTCACCGTGATAGTCTGGGTGCCTGACAATGACTCGAAGTTCAACCCTTGAAAATTTCCCCATCCTCCGACGTCCGTAGTTTGGCTCGCGGGCAAGGACCCCAGCGTCTGGTTGCCCATGTAGCTGACTCCATCGTTGATAATCAGTGCCATAAATTTCACTGGTTGTCCTGCTCCCGAAGCCACGCCCAAAGAAGCAATATTGAGTGAAAGCTCAAAACCCTTGTCATGTGTGGCAACATCCGTGACATCGACCGAAGGGTCTGCGGCCAAAACCATCACGGGCCCGCCGGAGGCGGTTCCACCGTTCAGACAGTTTCCGATGTAACTGCGACTTTGTGGCGAAGCTGGATTCAAAGGAAAAAGGGATGTCCAACCGCCCGACTGAATGTTGATTGCGTAATCCGGGGAAAATTCCGACTCAAAAGTCATGCCAGCCGTAGTGCTGGTGCCCAGATTATTCAACCTCCACTCCTCCCCACCACCTGAAGAGAGATTGTTCACGATCTTGTTGGCCCCGCCACTTTTGGAATCGATAAAGATAAATACGGTGTTTCCGTTGGCTCGACCTGCGAGAAAAATATTCAAGGTTCCCCCTTCCTGCTTGGCACTCAGGCTCGCTAAGGTGTTGCCTCCTCCCCAAGAGGAACTCAGAGTTTGTACCGATATGGGAGTTCCATAATCCGCATCTCTTGTCCCGTCGACCGTGACCGCAGAATGTGCGCTGGAATTGAAAAACGTAGTCAAACCAAAAGCCGCGCACAGGGTTGCAAAACGATTAGGTACTATTTTCATTGATTAGCCTCCCCAACATTTAGGCAATTTGCCATCATGCATTCAATAGTATTGCTTACGAAGTTAAGATTTGCAACTACGACTAGTTGTGAACAGTTTTACTTTTTCAATATCAATGGCTTATACCACAAAATCTGCCACTCAACTTTTGTAAATTATCAATGTTTATGTCAAACCCATATCTCTGCAAAACAGAGCGGGGCAAAATAGCAAAGTGCCTAGGCTGTAATCAGCGCCAGCTATACACGTCGTCGCATGTCTTTGTGACTTTTTTATCTGGATCTTCCTGTGTGCCGTTTTTTCCCAGGCTCAACGCGATCACTGTGACCCGGATATTTTCCTGGGTGCTTGAAGAAGCGTAATACTCCAACCCACCCGAGTCGTTCGTATCCATCTTCACGCAGTACTGCTTTCCCCAAGGGTCCTGAAAAGTGCCGTCAGTCTTAGCACCCTCCAAAAAGCGAACCCCCTTCGGATTCATCGTCTGCCCCTCTTTCTGCACTGTCATATCTCCCGATAAAATTCTCATCAGATCCTTCGATTCTTGTTCTTGGGTCGGCGGTCCATACCACGAGTTATACTCATCCGCGACCGAATCCATCTTGGATCTAGCAACTGGCCACTGCCCATACTCCTGCTTGTACGCTTTCACGGCTGCTACAATCGACGTCAACTCCCCCTTCGTCTTGGCTTTCATACCTGATTCAATCGCCTTCGGAACCGCGACTGAAATTAGTCCGACCAATAACCCGATGATCGTGACCACCACCAGCAGTTCGACCAACGTAAAACCCGCTTGGCCCGTCCGTATTCCATTTTTTCTAGAAAGTCTTTCCATAAAACAAACTTATCACATTTGTCTTTTCTCGCGATCAAATATTCCTTCCCCTCTATCTCGCTCGCTCTTCCTGCCAAATAATAGTAAAGAATTCTTCTCCCTATGCCGCCTACCCCCACACCCCCCATGCGAACCCCTCGCCCCACTCCTCCCACCGATCCCAAAAGTCAGACACAAAAGTGGCTCGCCATCACCGCCCTCCTTACCTCCACCCCCTTTCTCATCGCCATCGCCGTCC
>CAMCNF010000072.1 GCA_945876115.1 Verrucomicrobia subdivision 6 bacterium
TTTAAGACGAAGGAGAAGGATTTTCATCTTTCGGCGGATTTGACGGGGCAGGCGAATCACCTCGGTTCGACGATTCAGGCGGATATTATTAAGCAGAAGCTGCCTGAGAATAATGGGGGGTACACGGCACTACGGATGGGAGGAAGTGACTATGGGAAGACCGATCCTCGGATTTATTCCGAACTGACTTCGGACCATCCGATTGATCTTTGTCGGTATCAGGTTTTGAACTGCTTCGCGGGTCGGGCGGGTTTAATCAATTCGGGTGGGGCCTCGGGTAAGCATGATGTAGCGGAGGCGATTAAAACGGCGGTGATCAACAAGCGTGCGGGTGGAATGGGGCTGATTTCGGGTCGCAAGGCGTTCCAAAAGCCTCTGAAGGAGGGAGTGGAACTTCTGAATGCGGTGCAAGACGTTTATCTGGCCAAGGAGATCGACATCGCTTGAGGTATGCGGGGCTATGAGGGTGTGGTGTTTTACACCCAACCCGGTTCGGGAGAGAAAATTTGTTGTGGGGTCGGGGCGGGTGGAGGTATCGGCTGGGGGGAAAGGTCGAAATGTGGCTCGTCAGCTTCGGGCGTGGGGAATTCCTGCGATTTCAAAAACCATCTTCGACGCCTTTGTTTCGGGGTCAGACGTAGGGTTAGACTCCAGGGAAAGGACGGGATGGGCTTTGGTGAGGGAGAGGGAGGAGCGGATCGATTTTTTTACGATGGATCCAGAAATTAAGGTTACGGGCTGGGCTAAGATTGGAAAGTATTGGAGGCAGGTTTTGCGAAAAGGGGACTGGTGGGTGGTGGCGGGGAGTTCGGCGACGTGCTGGCCCAAGGGTTGGTGGCGAAAGTTGATCGGCGATCTGCAGGAAAGAGGAGTCTCTGTTTTGGTGGATAGCCGAGGAGCTCTTTTGCGTGAGGCTTTGGAGGCGGGGGCGGAATGGATCAAATGCAATCTTGCGGAGGCAGAGGAGACGACGGGGTTGAAGGGGGTCGATCGTTGCATCCGAAGTCTAAAGGGAGATGAAACGACTGGTGTGGTGGTGACCTTGGGGAAAGATGGATTGGCGGCCGAGGTGAATGGAACGCGAATCTTTGTTTCTGCACCTCGGGTCAAGGTTTTAGATGCGACAGGATCGGGGGATGTGGTGACGGCTACGATTCTATATGGAGAGCTTCAAAAATGGACGATGGAGAGAACCTTGCGAACTGCAGTAAAAGCAGGTGCGTGGAATACCAAGGGAGAGGGAAACGTGGCGAAAGCCATCCTGCGGGGTTGAGTCGGGCAGGGGTGTTCGTTTAGGATATTCCCATGGGAAGACAGTGGTTGCATGCGAAGAGGGAGGTGGCCTCACTCAAAAAATCCAAGACAACGAGCAAGTTTGTTCGCGAAATTACTTTAGCGGCCCGTTTGGGAGCGGATCCTACCTTGAATTCCCGTCTGGCGGCAGCTCTCGAACGGGCGCGAAAAGAAAGCGTTTCGAAGGACATTATCGAAAGAGCGGTGCAGAAAGGTTCAGGAACAGAGGGGGGGAAGGATAGTCTTGAGCACATGGTCTTCGAAGGGTATGCACCGCACAAAGTGCCTTTGATTCTCGAGGTCTATACAGATAATCATAATCGCACGGCTCCGGAAATTCGTTTTCTATTTAAAGCGGGCCATCTGGGAGCTTCGGGCAGTAATCGGTTTCTCTTTGAGCAAGTGGGCATCGTGGAAGGGCATCATCCCGATAGTGCAAAAGATTGCGAGGAGGCGGGGATAGAGGCGGGGGCGAATGAGGTGGAGGCTCTCTCTCACGAACAAAACGATGAAATTCCGGCAGGCTCCTGCGGAGCGAGATTTTTAACCGAGCGATCGGCGGTCCATTCGGTCGCCCAGTGGCTCAAGGCGAATGGTTGGACCGTGGTGACGAGCGAGTTGGGCTACGTGCCGAAGAATTATCCAGAGTTAGGGGATGAGAGTCGTGCAGAAGTGGGGACCTTTTTACAATCGCTCGAAGACCACGATGACGTGCACCGCATCTGGGCAGCGGTTCGTTAATCATGCGACGAGGCGGGAAGAGTGTTTCCAAAGAGAATTTACCGCAAAAAATCTGCCTAAGGTGTGAGCGACCTTTTTCTTGGAGGAAAAAGTGGGAGCGGGATTGGGTTGAGGTGAAGTACTGCAGTGACGCGTGTCGGCGTAATATTATTTCGAAAAAACCTGGTCTCGCTCGGGAGGGGTAAGTTCCTTCCACTGGTTAGAAGGGAGATTTCCTAGTTGGAAATTGCCAATCTGGACACGAAGCAACCGGAGGGTGGGATGGCCAACGGTGGCGGTCATTTTACGGACCTGTCGATTTTTGCCTTCGATCAATTCAAGGGCGATCCAAGAATCGGGAACGGTTTTTCTGACACGGATGGGAGGATCACGGGGCGGAAGGCTGGGCTGGGGATCGAGGAGCCAAGCACGGCAGGGGAGAGTGTGATGGTCGCCGATCGATACTCCTTGGGAGAGCCTTTCCAAGGATGCTGACGTAGGTACTCCCTCTACTTGAGCCCAGTAGGTACGGAGATGGGAGTTTTTCGGGTCGAGCAGGCGGGTGTTGAGCCCGGGTTCGTCGCTGAGAAGGAGGAGTCCTTCCGAATCCGCATCAAGTCGACCAAGAGGATAAACATCTTTTGGGAATCCAAACTCAGCCAAAGTGCGGTTGGGGGAGCCATCTGGGGTGAATTGGGAAATCACCCCATAGGGTTTGTGAAAGGTGAGGAGCACGGCTAGGGACATACTATCGACTTTATTTCAGGAATGAGGCCTAAAAAAAGGCCTCCCTATACGTGTTACAATTGTAACAGCTGTAGGTTGTTGATGGATTGGGATGATTTGAATTGGGTCAGGTAGGAAGATAGGTTGGAGCGATGGAGATCGTTCTCATACGACCCGAGCAGGTGGAGGCTCGGCGGTTGGCAGGGGAGCGAATGCACTTTGTGGATGTTCGATCTCCTGGAGAGTTTCAGCAGGTACATGTCACAGGGGCTTTGCTTTATCCCCTAGATGGACTTCAGCCTAAGAAAATCGAGATCGAGTTAGGGATCAGTGCTCAATCTCCAGCGGTATTTCTGTGTGCGGGTGGAACGCGAGCACGAAGGGCGGCGGAGAAGTTTCTGGCTGAGGGAATTCCCCACTGTGTCGTGGTGGAAGGTGGAACCAAGGCTTGGGAAGCGGCTGGTTTGTCTGTGGTCCGGGGTAAAGGAATGATTTCGATCGAGCGTCAGGTGAGGATCGGGGCGGGATCTATAGCACTACTTGGGGTAGTGCTGGGTTCGTGGTTCGATCCGCTCTGGTTTTTTCTGAGCGGCTTTGTCGGGGCGGGTTTGATTTTTGCAGGAGTAACCGATTGGTGTGGGATGGGAATGCTTTTGGCAAAGATGCCATGGAATCAAAGGTGACTCGTAGGATGCAAAAATAGGCTCACTTAGCGCAAAAGTCTTTCCTTGCTGGCTTGATTCAGTGCAGGGGTGGTGAGAATAAATTGGCGAGCGGCAGCAGGATCGTACTGCATCCAGCGATTAGCAGCCGATTCCACGGCACCATTTCTGAGATTGGGGCTGGTGATTTCTACCGCCCACTGGGCGGCAGACGCTGCATCGTAGGGAGAGAGAGAGCCGCAGTACGAATTGAGGGCGGTGTCGCGCAGGGATGGATCGGTCAAACTTCGTACCCACTGACCTGCGGCTTGGGGATCGGTTCTGGCCCAAGTTGTTGCGACTGCGCGGATGGCGGAGTCGCGGTCCGACTCTTTCGGTAGGGAGAGGGACCAGTTGACAGCTTCTTGTGGATCCATCGAGGTCCAGCGTCCCGCGACTTGACCGATGCGGTTGGTAAAGAAAGGTTGTCCCGTGGGACTGGCCAACCAGTTCGCGGCACCTTGTGGATCGGTTCCGATCAATGCCCCCAAAGCGGCCTCGAAAAACTTTCGTTGAATAGGACCGACTGCCAATTTCGAGCCAAGGCTGATTTCTGTGGATTGGCCTAATCCCCAGGAAAGGGCGGAGGAGGGATCTTTTCTGACCCAATCAGCGGCTAATTTTCCAATGAGAGCCCACTGGACATCCCCAGGTTGACCGATCAGCCAGCTGGCGGCTCCAGCGGGATCTCGCCGTGTCCACTCGCCGAGAATGGCATCGAGGGTTTTCTCGCGAAGAGGTCCTGGTAAGGCCCTTGCCCAGAGCATGGCGCTGGCGAAATTTCTTCCCGCATGAGGCGGAGCGGTGGCGGCGCTAGCGATTCCGCGTGCGGAGGCGGGGCGGAGTGAGGAGATACTTTGGGCGGCGGCGGTGGAATCTTTTTTAGCCCAGATGGCGTAGACGGTGCGGATGGCTGAGTCGCGAAGGGAGGGGGAGCCTAAGTTTCCCGCCCAGCGGGCAGCTTCGGAGGGTTTTGCGTTGGCCCAGATGGCTAGAGCATCCATGAGAAGGCCTTCCTCTGCGCCTTGGAGGACGGCGGTGTAGGCGTATTGGCAGGCGGCGGCGGACTCGAGGGTGGCCCATCGCTTGATGAGCCATCGTTCGACTTGGTCGGCGGCGGGCCCAGGAGACCAGGTGGAGAGTTGTGAGAGCCGAGTGCGAATCTCAGAAAGGGAGAGAGACTGAATAGTTTTCTCGTCCCAGCTCTTTTCTTTTTTTCCGGAACTGGCGATCTGTGAGCCAGGGTTAGTTGGCTTTTTTAGAGTGGAGTCAGAGGAGATGGGGGGCTGAGGGGCGGGCGAGGATTCGGAAAAGAGTTCTGAAGAGGGAGAAAAAAGGAGAGGGCGGCCGAAAAAGGTACCGAGAAGGAAACCGAGAAAAAGGGCCGTGGGCAGAAGCAAACTAGAGACGGAAGACTTTACGCTTGTTGGTTGAGAAAGCGTTGGGCGTTTTGACGGATCTGGGTTTGATCGGCGGGTGACTTTTTCTCCCATAACTTGACCATCATACCGATTCTAGGATTTTTGCCAAAAAGCTTTGCGTGCTGTCCAAAGAAGTTCCAGTAGAGGGAGTGGAAGGGGCAAGCTTGGGGGCCTTCACGCTGTTTGGGGTCGAACTGGCAGGAGGCACAGTGGTTGCCCATTTTATCCTGATAAGCGGCGCCTGCGGCGTACGGTTTGGTGGCAAAGAAGCCCCCATCGGAAAAGAGAATCATACCAAGGACGTTGGGCACCATGACCCAGTCGTAGGCATCGAGATACATTTCACTGTACCAGCGGAGAACCGCTTTGGGCTCGTATCCGCCAAGAAGAAAGAAGTTGCCGAGGACCATCAGTCGTTGAATGTGATGGTTGTAGGCGTGATCGATTGCGCCGTGGATGGCTTGGGACACGCAGCGCATCTCGGTCTCTCCCGTATAGGCCCACCGTGGCAGAGGGCGATTGGCGCCAAGGAAGTTGACCTCACGATACTCGGGCATTTTGAGCCAGTAGATTCCGTGAATGAACTCCCGCCAGCCGAGGATTTGTCGAATAAAACCCTCCACCGAGTTGAGCGGGGCTTTACCGTCGCGGTAGGCTTTTTCGGCCGCTTGGATGCATTCAAGAGGAGTGAGTAGACCCAGGTTCAAAAGAGGCGAGAGAACGGAGTGGAAGAGTATGGGTTCGCCATCCACCATGGTGTCCTCCCAGGAGCCAAACTTTTCGAGTCGTTGACGAATAAAAAGTTTAAGCCAATCCAAGGCCCCTTCGCGGGTGGTGGGAACCCATAGGTCGGCTGCTTTGCCAGGATGATGGGGAAAAAGTTTACTTACTTGGGCTGCTACCTCCTGAACGATCGGGTCCTTCAAGGGAGGGGGCAAGGGAGGAACTTTTGGTTTTTCCTTTGCGAATTCGCGGAAGGTGCGGCGGTTCTGGTCGTCGAGATTCCAATCGCCGCCCTCGGGTTTGCCTTGGGAATCGAGGAGGATGTTCCTTTCGGTTCGGAGCCGGCGGTAGTGGGTTTCCATAAGGAGGTGCTTCTTTCCTTGGGCCCACGATTGAAACTCTTCCCGAGACACAAGAAATTGGGGACTTGGATGGCGTTGGACGGGAATTCCCAGTTTCTTTGAAAGCGTGGGGAGCGAGTGCAGGGTGTCGAACTCGTTGGGGTCGAGGAGATGGATTTCTTTGATTCGGTGCTGTTTGACCCAGGTGGCAAGAACTGTGGTGTAGTCGGCCTGATCGGAGGAGTCGCTGAGGTGGTGATAGAGGGTGTTGAATTTACGTTTTTTTAGATCAGCGGCGTAGTGGCGCATCGCGGAGTAGAGGAGGGTGAGTTTTTGCTGGTGGTAGCGAAGGTGGGATCCGCGAGGAGCCGATTCGATCATGCCGACGAGAAGATCTGGGGCGGGGGAGGGGAGGAGGGGGTGGGAGGGGAGGAGTTGGTCTCCAAGGATCCAGATCAGGCGCATGGGGTTAAGTTAGAGCAAAATAGGCTGGGTCAAGTGGGGAAGAGAGTTCTTGTCCCGCCAAAGGTTTGGAGAATAGTAGTTGGATGCTTACATTCATGGAGGAGATCGTTTTGTTGGCTTTGGATGATAAAAGTGGAAAGTTTTTTGATCTGCCGCCCTTGGCATTGGATCAAGCTTTAGCCGGAGCGGCCCTTTTGGAGTTGGCCTTTCAGAGTAGAGTCGACACGGATCTAACCCATTTAACTTTGGTCAGCGAACAGCCTATGGGAGACAAGATGCTGGATCCGCTCTTGGCCCAGATTGTGGGAGCAACCGACAAGAAGGATGCGAAGTATTGGGTGGGAGTTTTTTCTGCGGATGGCGAAAAGTTGCGCGAGGCGGCGTTGGCTAAATTAGTCACGCGCGGGGTGCTGAAGAAGGAGGAGAAAAAAATTCTATGGGTAATTCCTGGAAGGCGCTATCCAATGGTCAACGATCAAGAGGAGCGTGAAGTTCGGAAAAGGATTGAAGCGGTCATTGTGGGGGGTGAGGTGCCGAATCCAAGAGATGTGGTTTTGATTAGTCTAGCGAGCGCGTGTCAGTTGTTGTTGACGGTTTTCTCGGATGCGGAGCTACTGAAGTACAGTGCAAGAGTGGCGGAAGTTTCCAAGATGGACTTGATTGGGCGCGCGGTTTCCAAGTCGGTGGCCGAGGTGCAAGAGGCGGTAATGCGAGCGGTTCTCTACTCGGTTTAGTTTCGGTCCTAGTTATTCCTCAAGGTCATTGGCCTTGGTTCTTATCGGTGGGTTAGTGGCAACCGCAGGATCCAGAACCGCATCCGTGGCCTGCAGAGGAAGAGGCCGAGGGGGAAGTTTCGGAGGAAAAGCCGATAATGCCGAGGCCGCCAGTGATCAGTCGGCGGATGGGTTGGCCTGTTTGAGGATGGTGGGTGAGAGCAGAATCTTTCATGGAGTGCTGGATTTCGAACTGGATGGGTTGCTCGGACGGTTTGGAGGGAATGGTTTCATAGATATAGGTAGCCATAGATTAGGGTTAGCAGAAAGAGGAGATTTGAAGCGAGGGGATTTACTCGTGGGAAGATGGTACGAGTTGATTTATGCAGGAACTAGTAGAACTTAAGCAGTGCGATGAATCCCGATGACTTTCATTATGCCTTGGAAAATACCAAGGTGATTCATGCTCCGCAAAGGCGTTTAGAGACTTTTGGGACGACGGTGCTGAATTATCATTTAATCACTGAGGAGATGGATGCGGTGAATCGGATGCGGGTGCGGGAGGGTCGGATCCATGCGCAGAAGCCAGAGTTAGTCACGCCTGATCATTTTGCCAAGTTGATGCTGGATGGTTTTGGCGAGAAGGCGGAAAAGTACGCGGATGCGGTAAGTGAGTTTGCCTCGCAAATTGCGATCTTAAAGTATGGATTTACTTTTCGGAAAGATGAGACGCGGAGATATGATGTGACGGGGGCACTGGCGGA
>CAMCNF010000073.1 GCA_945876115.1 Verrucomicrobia subdivision 6 bacterium
ATACGCTCGAGACGTCGTTCGATCCGTAGCCGAGGTTTGTCGTCAGGAAAAAGTCCCCCACCCCACTCTGGTCAGTGAAAGCGGGCGGGCCACGGTTGCCCACCACTCCGTTCTCCTTGTGGAAGTTTTCGGCACGATCGAGAAAACTCCACGCGCTTTTGTCCCCGCCAAGGAACAAGATCCAGAGTTTGTTCGGCAACTTTCCGATCTCGTCGTCAATTTGACCCGCAAGAATCGGCGGGAATCCCTCCATGACGGCATGGCGGTCAAAGAGGAGGCGGCCGCCCGTTTCGACCTTGGGTTGCTCGATCTTCCAACCAAAGCCCGCGTGGAAGACTCGTTCTGGCACCTGGCTGAGCGCATCACCTCCCTTTACACCAACGGTCGCCCGCCCCCCGAGGAAATCCGCAGTCTGGTGGAACAGCTCGGCAAGCAGTACCTCTGCAATTTCAGCGTTTTCCAATCTCTCATCGATCATTGGGCCCTTAAACAACTCTTCCCTATCGTTCCGATCCAACGTCTTAACGAAGCCCCCATCCACCAAGGGCGCTTGGTCGATATTACCTGCGATTCAGACGGTAAGATCGACCACTTCGTCGATGGTACCGGAACCCGATCGAGCCTCCCCTTACACGAATTAGGAAAAGACCCCTACCTCCTCGGCTTTTTCCTGCTTGGCGCCTACCAGGATGTCATGGGCGATCTCCACAATCTCTTTGGTTCAGTCAATGAGGCTCATATTTACCTCGATGCGGATGAGCCCGACGGCTTCTATATTGAAGAAACCATTCCTGGGTTCTCTATTGGTCGGGTTCTCGGCAATGTTCAGTACGAACCCTCCCAGCTCTCTCGCTTGATCAAAGCCCAAGTCGATGAAGCCATTAAACTCGATAAGATGAAGGCCACCGAGGGGATGACCCTACTCGAATCCTACGAAGAAGGCCTTTCCCACCCGACCTACCTCAATCTCGAAACTCCCTAAACCCGCCCCTTTTACGATTGGCAAACTCTTGCCACTACGCTAGGTTTGAAATTTCATGGCAACAAAGTCTAAATCTAAAAAAGCTTCAAAATCTTCCTCGAAGAAGTCGTCTAAGGCTTCTCCTAAGAAGGCTCCTAAGCGTTCCTCCTCTAAGCCTAAAGCCAAGAGTAAGAAGCCGATCGCTCCTCCTGTGGTGGTGAAAAGGCCTTCCGGCCCTCCTTTTCCCATTAAAGTTCCTGCTAAGTTCCTCCGCCCTCTAGAAGAAAATAATAAGCCCATCCGTCCGCCCAAGTTTTCCTCCTCATTTTTAGAACGCCAGACCATCAAACTCGCCGAACTGCGCGACCATATTCTCGATCAGGTCCAAGGTGTAACCAAAGACAGCCTCCGCGAACGGGGCGAAGGCGGTGGATCCGCTTTCGGCATGCACCAAGCTGATGCGGGTAGTGATGCCTACGAAAAAGATTTTGCCCTCAGCCTCCTCAGCCAAGAACAAGATGCCCTCTACGAGATCGAACAAGCGATGAAACGCATCCAGGCTCACGTCTACGGGGTATGCGAAATGTCAGGCCAAGCCATTCCAGTTTCGCGACTGGAAGCCATTCCCTTTGCCCGATTCACTGTCGATTGTCAGTCCCGCTTTGAACAGGAGAACAAGGGTAAGAACCGTTGGGAACCTGCCGTGCCTTTCATGGATAGCGTCGAATCATCCGAAGAGGAAAGCGGTGAAGAATCCGACGAAGAAGAGAAAACGAAAGCGAAGGAATAATTCAATATGATCATTAAAAATGGCCGCAAACCCCGTCGGATGAATCGATCCACTTCTCGGAAGCGGATTGATATCAATGGCGAGGCAATCGATTTCCGTAATGTGGAGCTTCTCCGCAAATTTATCACCGAGACAGGCAAGATTCTTCCCCGTAAGATCACCGGCATGCCTGCTGGCCTGCATCGCCAACTCAATACCGCCATCAAGAGGGCCCGCAATGCCCTCCTCCTCAAATGAGCCGCCGCTGCGAAATCACCGGTGCCGTGCCCTCTCTCGGGCGTAAAATCATTCGGAGTGGTAAGTCCAAAAAATCAGGTGGTATCGGAACCCACGTCACTGCCAATACCCCCCGTCGCTTCCGTCCTAATCTGCGCCGGAAGAGTATTTTCGTCCCTGAACTCGGGCGTCATATCCAAGTGCGTCTCACCGCCCGTGCCCTCAAGACCATCGATAAGAATGGTGCCTACGCCACTCTCAAACGCGCGGGCTTGGTTTAAAACAACCCGGCTTTGGACGGTTTCTGCCAAGAGGCGATCCTTCGCTATGGTAGAATCTAGAGTTACCGCCCTGCCCGCTTCTGTCCTGTCATCGTTCCATTACCGATGAATCATCTTCATCTTCTCGCCTCGCCACCGGAGCATCCCGCCACCGCCCTTTTCTTGAAGCAGACAACGGCCTTGCTCGAGTCTCATGAAAAAGTTTCCGCCTACTTTTTGCACGAAGGCGCTACCTCCCTCCTCCACCCCCAACTCCCTGACCTCGTGGCGCGCGGTCTCCGCCTCTTTGCTTGCCCACGTGCTGTCGAACAATTTGCCTCATGCAATCAACTTGATGTCGTCTTAGGTGGACCTGGCCTCCTCGCTGAGCTCATCGAACGTTGCTCACCCACCCGATCTTTTGATCCCGTATGAAGAAAGTAGCCATCCTCTGTCAAACCGCACCCGGCGGAAAACGTCGCCTAGCCGAAGAAGCCCTCCGCCTCGCCACTGGCCTCACCGCCACCGGTCGACTGCAAATCGATCTAATTCTGACCCAAGGCGGCACCGCTCTCCTCCACCCAGAAATGGGCGGACCCCTTGGTACTTGGGAATCCCTCCTTGCGCCCCACACCCGAATCCTTGTCCCTTCCGATGCGCAAATCCCTCCCTCCGCTCCCCCAGTTACTCGGTTGGCCAACATCAATCCAGAAAAGGCCTCCGCTGGAGCGGATATCATTCTTCGCTTCTAGGGTTTTTACTCGACTCCACCCCTTCTCTCCGCCATCCGATGTGTCTGTCCTATGCTAGACCGAGCCCAGCTTAAACATCTCCATTTCCTTGGAATCGCAGGAAGTGGCATGGGCACCGTAGCCGCGATGTTCCGCGAACTAGGACTTCAAGTCACCGGATCCGACCAAGCTGTCTATCCGCCCATGTCCGATTTCCTCCGCGATCGGGGTATCGTCTTCCACGAAGGCTACGCCGAAAAGAATCTCTCCCCTAAACCCGACATCGCCATCGTCGGTAACGCCCTTTCCCGCGGGAACCCCGAACTTGAAGCTGTCCTCTCCCACCGCATTCCCTTTGTCTCCCTCCCCGAACTCCTCCGCGGTTGGTTCCTCTATAAAACCCGCAATCTCGTCGTTTCAGGAACCCACGGCAAAACCACCACCTCCACCCTGCTCGCTTTCCTTCTTGAAAAAGCAGGCCTCCATCCCAGCTGGTTCATCGGCGGAGTTCCCCTCGACCTCCCCGGAGGATGCCACCACGGCACCGGCTCCTTCTGGGTTCTCGAAGGTGACGAATACGACACCTCCTTCGCCGATAAACGAAGCAAGTTCCTCCACTACCTTCCCGAACTCGTTATTATCAATAATGTTGAATTCGACCACGCCGATATCTACCCCGATCTCGCCGCCATTCAGAAATCATTTCGCCAACTTCTTCAACAAGTACCAGGTAACGGGCTCGCCTTAATCAATGCGGACGATCCCAACGCCCTCGCCGTCGCCCAAGACGCCCCCTGTGAAATCCTCGAGGTAGGCTCAGGTCCACAGGCCGCGGCCCGCTATAAGATCCTCAAAGAGGATGCCACAGGCAGCCACTTTACCCTCCACGGCCAGGAATTTCATCTTCAGTTAGCGGGTAAACATAATGTCCACAACGCCTCCATGGCCCTCTGTGCCGCTCACACCCTTGGACTCCCTCTCGATAAGCTAGCGGCCATTCTTCCCACATTTCGCGGTGTCCGCCGCCGACTAGAAGTCCGCGCAGAAGCTAACGGAATCACCCTCGTAGATGATTTTGGTCACCACCCCTCCGCCCTCCGAGAATCGATCGCAGCCCTCAGGGCTAAATATCCAGGTCGTCACCTCTGGGCCCTCTTCGAACCACGATCCAACACCACCCGTCGCGGTATTTTCCAAAACGAGCTCGCTCAATCTCTCTCCACTGCCGATGGCGTCTACATCACCGAAATCGCCCGCAAAGAACAGATCGATCCCCAAATGCGCCTCGATCCGAAGAAAATTGCCGACGACATTCGAAAAGCAGGTCGCGAATCCTTTTACCTTCCTGGCCCAGAAGAAATTCTCAAAGACATCCTTCCCCGCTTAAAATCGGGCGATGTCGTTGCCATCTTTACCAATGGGAGTTTTGGTGGGTTGGTTGGAAAGCTTGCCGCCGCCTTACAGAAAAAGAATTAAGCGGTAGTTTCTGGAATGAGCGACTTTACGTCGACCCCACGAAACTGAAACAACTTCGCAATTGTCTCCTCGATGACGTTGTTCGGGCAGGAAGCCCCCGCCGTCACCCCGATCTTCACCTTCCCCTTGGGCAACCAATTCATCGTTCTCTTCTCTTTTTGAGCGTGCTGGTCGTAATGCTCAATCTCATCGGTCGATATCATTCGTGAACTATTGCGAATGAAATAGGTAGGCAACTTTGCCTCGCCCATCTCCGCTAAGTGAGTGGTGTTACTACTATTGTACCCACCCACCACCAGCAAGAGATCGGGTGGTACCACCAGCAGATCCCGCAAGGCATCCTGCCGCTCTTGGGTCGCACCGCAAATCGTATCAAAAAACCTGAAATGTTCGCCCGTCTTTTTCTCCCCATACCGATCCTCAATCGCCTTCTTCAGTCTTCTTTGCACCTCCTCAGTCTCGCCACGCATCATTGTTGTCTGATTAGCCACTCCGACCGCCTGCAAATGCTTTTCTGGATCAAATCCTGGGGAGTGGGCTCCCTCAAACTTCTTCAAGAACTCCGCCCGATCGCCACCTTTCCGAATATATTCACAGACATAATCAGTCTCCTCTAAATTATAAACCACAAGGTAATGACCCATCCCATCCGTGCTTAGGGCTCTCGAACTCGTCGCCATTGTCTCCTCGTGGGATGATTTTCCGTGAATAATCGAAGTGACTCGCTCCTTGTTGTACTGGCGAACCCGCTTCCACACGCTCATCACGTCCCCGCAAGTCGTATCCACCGTCTGACATCCAATCGTTTTCAACCGATCCATCACCGCCACCTCCGCACCAAAGGCAGGAACGATCACCACATCCTCCGCCGTCAATCCTGTCAGGTCATACCCCACAGGATGACGCTTCAGAGATTGAATCTTCATCTCTCGTAACTGCTCGTTCACCTCCGGGTTATGAATAATCTCACCCAACAAAAAGATCCGTTTGTCTTTAAAGACTTTTGCCGCCGCATAGGCCAGATCAATTGCCCGCTCCACCCCATAGCAAAAACCAAACGCCTTTGCCAAAACCACCGTCATATCACCAGCCACCAAATCCCGCCCCGTCGCTCGAACATACTCTACCGCCAAACTGCGATAATGCTTTTCCACTTCCGCCTGCACTGCCTGCATCACCTCGGGAGTCCGCAGGTTTACCTTTTTAGGAACGGGGGCGGTGGAAGTTGTGCTCATAAGCAGAATCCTACCTCGAATATTAAGAGGGTCGAGCCTCGATGAAACATACTTTAAGTCACTAACAGGAAACTATTTAGCAGTGATCCACTCCAAGATTCCCTTCTGGGTATGGAGCCGGTTTTCTGCCTGATCGAAAATATCCTGCGCCCGCTGCTCCAATAGTTCCGCGCTAATCTCCTTCCCTCGATAGGCGGGCAGACAGTGCAACACCAAGGCATCTTTCTTAGCCTTGGCTACCAACTTCTGATTAATCTGATACGGAGCAAAAACTTTTTCCCGCATTTCCGCCTCCGCCTCTTTGCCCATCGAAACCCACACATCCGTGTAGAGCACATCTGCTCCTGAAGCCGCTTCTTCAGGATCCTCTGTCCACGATACCCCATCGCCCGTTTTTACAGGGCGGAACTCCTTCGGAGCTCCACAAGCTAAGGAAAAACCAAATATCTTCGCCGCTTCCACCAGGGACCGCGGGACATTGCAGGCCGCATCGCCAATAAAAGCAATTTTCTTACCCCGAATCGCACCCCGCTTCTCTTCAATCGTGAAGATATCACTTAGAATCTGGCACGGATGCTCATCATCAGTCAGGGCATTGATCGTTGGAATCTTGGCAAACTCCGCAAACTCCACCACGTCTGCCTGAGCAAAGGTCCGAATCACCGCACCATGCACCATCCGACCCATTACTCGCGCGGTATCCCGCACCAACTCTCCCCGCCCCAATTGAATCTCTGCCGCACTCAGAAAAGTCGGCACTCCGCCCATCTCCCGAATGGCCACTTCAAAAGACACCCGCGTCCGAGTCGACGCCTTAGTAAAAATCAACGCCCAGATTTGTCCGGCCAAGGCCTCACTCGCAGAGCACTTCTTTCCCCTGTTTTTCTTCGCAGCCTGGGCAAGGCCCAAAATAATCCGTGCCTCCGCCTCTTTCATTCCCTCCAACTTCAACAGATGTTTCATAGGGTCTCCTCCACCTTTTTTAACGCCTCTTGCACCTCTTCTTTTGTCACAGAATAGGGAGCAAGGAACCGTAAAACATCCGAACCCGCGGGCACCACCAATAACCCTTTCCCAGTCAACGCCTCCGCGACCTCGCCATGCGCCCTTCCCTTGACCGTCACCCCCACCATTCCACCAAATCCCCTAACCTCTCCCACCCAACCTCTTCCAGAAAGTTTTCCTAAACCCTTTTTCAGCTCCTCCCCCCTCTCCTCAATGTTTTTCTCCAACTTTTCCTCTTCAATAATGTCCAGAATCTCCAGCGCTACCGCACAAGCCAAGGCGCCTCCCCCATAAGTTGTCGCGTGCGTTCCTGGAGTGAGCACCTCCGCCAGTCGACTACCAAACCAAACCGCACCAATCGGAAAACCACCCCCAAGGCTTTTCGCCATAGAAACGGCATCGGGAAGAAATGCCGTCTTCACCCCAGCCTCCTCCAAAATCCGCTGATAACTCTGGAACCGACCCGTCCGATAGTGGCCGCACTGCACCGAATCCATCAAAAGATAGATACCCTTCTCTTTTGTCAGCTTCTGCAAGCCCAACAAATACTCCGCCTGCGCGGGAAGAATCCCTCCCTCCCCTTGAATGCCTTCGATCATTACCGCCACCGTTTTTACTCCAATCGCTCTCTCGACCGCCGCCAAGTCATTGTACGGCACATAAACAAACCCAGGTAGAACAGGCCCGAAACCTTCCCTCAACCGCTCTTGGCCGGAAGCCGCAATCATCCCCAAGGTCCGTCCGTGAAAAGAGTTAATCGTGGTGATCACCTCATACCTACCCTCCTTCGCACCAGCCTTTCGTACCGCCTTGATCATCGCCTCATTCGCCTCCGCCCCACTATTACAGAAAAAGATTTTTCCAGGACCTGTCCTCTGGACTAATGCTTCGGCCAGCTCTGCCTGCTTGGGGTGAAAGAAAAGATTCGAAACATGCACCAGCTCTTCGCCTTGCTTTTTCATCACCTTCGCCAACCTCGGATGGGCGTGACCCAAGCAGTTCACCGCGATCCCACTCCCGAAATCTAAATACTCTTTCCCGTCCGCATCCCACACCCTCGCCCCCTTCCCACGTACCAACACCGGCGCCGTGGACGACCGCTTATACGAAGGCACCACGTGCTGGGCGTAACCTGCCCGCACCGAATCTGACAGCTTCTGAGGACTTGTCTTCAAGG
>CAMCNF010000074.1 GCA_945876115.1 Verrucomicrobia subdivision 6 bacterium
CGGTTTGATGCTGGGGATTGGGGAGAGGGAGGAGGAGATTGAGGAGACGTTGGCGGATTTAGCTGAGGTCAAGGTGGATATCCTGACTTTGGGGCAGTATTTGCGGCCGACGGAGAAGCATTTGCCGATCGATCGTTGGGTAACACCGGAGGAGTTTGCACGGTGGAAAGCGAGAGCGTTGGTGTTGGGTTTTGGCGTTTGTGAAAGCGGTCCTTTAGTGCGGAGTTCATATCACGCGGAGGAGCAGTCGGCAAAGTATACGGGGTGGACCTCGACGCCGGTCGGGGCAGGTGCGGCGTAGAGACGCGGAGAGGGTGATTTTTAATTTCGAATTTCGAATTTCGAATTTTGAAATTTGAATTATTGAAAGTTAGAGGCTTAGGTAGGGCCGATGGTCTCCATCGGTCGATAGAGCGATTTAGGCTTGAGTCGTTGAATCGGCGGATCAGGGAGGATCCGCCCCTACCAAGCGGGCAGCGTCCAATCGTCCCCGACGCAGATCGGGGTAGAGACGCAGACGAGCCCTAGAGTCCAGTGTTTAGGATTTGTTGGGGTGATAATCTTGCAAGGCTTGGACGTGGAGTCCGTGGGTGCGGAGGGCTTGAATGCCCTCTAGACTAGCTTCAGCGGCGGCGACTGTGGTCATAACTGGAATTCGATGTTTCAGTGCACTGGTCCGAATTTGAATCTCGTCGGTACGTGCGACATTGCCGGCTGGGGTATTGATGACGAGGGTGATCTCTTTGTTTTTGATGAGGTCGACCACGTTGGGGCGCCCTTCGGAAAGTTTGAGAAGAGCGGTGCAGGGAATACCAGCATCGGTCAGTTTGCGGGCTGTTCCAGAGCTGGAAACAATTTTGAAGCCAAGTTTATGGAGTCCTTGGCCGATCTTGGTGGCTGCCTCTTTATCGCTATCGCGAACGCTAAGAAAAACAGAGCCTGATGTAGGCAAAGGTGGTTGGGCGGCCATTTGAGCCTTGGCGTAAGCTAAGCCGAAGGATTGATCGATGCCCATGACCTCGCCCGTGGATTTCATTTCAGGGCCTAGGAGGATGTCGGTTCCAGGGAAGCGGGCGAAGGGGAAGACGGCTTCTTTGACGGAAAAGAAATCGGGAATGATCTCTTTGGTAAAGCCAAGTTCTTTGAGGGTTTTTCCCGCCATAACGCGGGAGGCAATTTTGGCGAGTGGCCTGCCGATAGCTTTACTGACAAAGGGGACAGTGCGGGAGGCGCGAGGATTCACTTCGAGGACGTAGATGGTGTCCTTTTGCACGGCGAACTGGATATTCATCAGGCCACGGACACCTAGCTCACGTGCGAGGGAAAGGGTTGCGGAGCGAATCTCTTGCAGAACCTTTTTGGATAATGAGCGGCTAGGAATAACGCAGGCGCTATCGCCAGAATGAATGCCTGCTTGCTCAATGTGTTCCATGACCGCGCCAATGACCGCATCTTTTCCATCGGAGACGCAGTCGACATCCACCTCGGTGGCGTCTTCGAGAAATCGATCAAGGAGGATGGGTCGGCCAGGGGCGACTTCGGTGCACTCTTTCATGTAGGTGCGAATTTCCTCAACGGAGTAGACGATACGCATGGCCCTACCGCCCAAGACAAAGGAGGGGCGGAGGAGAAGTGGAAAACCGATTTGGGTGGCCGCGGCGACCGCTTCGTCGGAGGTGGTGGCGGTGGCATTGGGTGGTTGGCGAAGTCCGAGTTTTTCGACCATGGCGGAGAAAAGTTTCCGGTCTTCGGCCCGTTCGATTGATTCGACGGAGGTGCCGAGAATACGAACTCCAGCGGCTTGAAGTTCGGCCGCGAGATTGAGGGGGGTTTGGCCACCAAATTGGACAATGACGCCGAGAACACGATCGTCTTTGTTCTCCGAGCGATAGATGTGGATGACGTCTTCCGCAGTGAGGGGTTCGAAGTAGAGCTTATCGGAGGTGTCGTAGTCGGTGGAGACGGTCTCGGGGTTAGAGTTGACCATAATGGTTTCAAAACCATCTTCGCGGAGGGCGAAGCTGGCGTGGACGCAGCAGTAATCAAATTCGATGCCTTGGCCGATGCGGTTCGGGCCACCGCCGAGAATAATAATTTTAGGTTTCTGGCTGAGGCGTGATTCGTCGTGGTTGGGGTCGTAGGTGGAGTAGTAGTAGGGGGTGTAGGCTTCGAATTCAGCGGCACAGGTATCGACCAGGCGGAATGTGGGATGGATTTGGTGTTTTTCCCGCCAAGCGCGGACGGTACGGGTGCGGGTGACGAGTTCTTCAGGTGGTGCTGGGAGGATGCGGGCGAGGTCAGCATCGGAGAGGCCAGCTTGGCGGGCTTCTTGGAGCAGCGGTAATCCGGGGGGATGGCCCAACCAGGATTCTTTTTCGAGGCGGCGCCCGAGGTCGGTGATTTCTTTAAGATTCTCGAGAAACCAAGGATCGATTGAGGTGATCTGATGAATCCTTTCAACACTCCAACCTTGGTTCAAGGCGTGGCTGAGATACCAGAGGCGAGCGGGATGGGGGGTGCGAATTTGGACGGTGAGAAGATCTTCGGGGACAGGAGGGGTGCGGGTGCCTAAGTCGAGGCGACCTTCGGGTCCCTTTAGATCAAGGGAGCGGAGGGCTTTCATTAATGATTCTTGGAAAGTGCGACCAATGCCCATGGCTTCGCCGACGCTTTTCATGGAAGTGGTGAGGACGGCTTCTGCCCCTGGGAATTTTTCGAAGGTAAAGCGGGGGATTTTGGTAACGACGTAGTCGAGGGTGGGTTCGAAAGAGGCGGGAGTGACCCGAGTGATATCGTTCTTGATCTCGTCGAGGGTGTACCCGACGGCCAGTTTGGCGGCGATCTTGGCGATAGGGTAGCCGGTGGCCTTGGACGCGAGGGCGGAGGAGCGGGAGACGCGAGGATTCATCTCGATAACGATCATTCGTCCTGTGCGTGGGCAGACAGCAAATTGGATATTGGAACCGCCTGTCTCGACGCCGATTTCGCGGATAACGGCAAAAGAAGCATCGCGCATACGTTGAAATTCGCGATCGGTCAGAGTTTGGGCTGGGGCGACGGTGATGCTGTCGCCCGTGTGAACTCCCATGGGATCGAAATTTTCGATGGAGCAGATGATGACGCAGTTATCCGCGTGATCGCGCATGACCTCCATTTCGTACTCTTTCCAGCCGAGAAGGGATTCTTCGACCAGGATTTCGGAAGTGGGGGAGGCGTCGAGTCCTGAGGCGGCAAACTTTTCAAACTCTTCGCGATTGTAGGCGATACCTCCGCCGGTGCCTCCGAGGGTGAAAGCGGGACGAATGATAAGGGGGAAGGTGCCAATCTTTTCCATGGCGAGATGGGCTTCCGGCATGGTGTGGGCGGTGACGGAGCGGGCGCACTCGAGTCCGATTTTTGCCATGCACTCTTTGAAGAGTTGGCGATCTTCGCCTTTGCGAATGGCATCGACTTGGGCACCGATGAGTTTGACGTTGTGGCGGGTGAGAGCACCCGATTCGTGGAGAGCCATAGCAGTGTTGAGAGCGGTTTGGCCTCCGAGAGTGGGGAGGAGTGCGTCCGGCTTCTCCTTGGCGATGATTTTTTCGACTACTTCGGGCGTAATCGGTTCGATGTAGGTGCGATCCGCGAATTCGGGGTCGGTCATGATGGTGGCGGGGTTACTATTAACGAGGATGACCTTGTAACCTTCTTCTCGTAGGGCTTTGCAGGCTTGGACACCTGAGTAGTCGAATTCGCAGGCTTGGCCGATAATGATGGGGCCTGAGCCGATGATGAGGATCGATTTAAGGTCGGTACGGCGAGGCATTGCTCTAAGAGTAGAGAAAAGGGGGCAATCTAGAAGTCGGAATTCTAGGAAATGAGAGATCTTGTGAAAAAAGATTAGGAAGGTGGGAAAAAATGGTGGAGAGCTTCAGCGATACCCGCGCCCGCTTCTTTTTTAGCAATAAATCCCCCCTCTTTTCTGACCTGTTCGATGACCTCGAGCACAGAGTTGGAGGGGCAGGCGAGGTAGCGGCCGAATTCAGTTTGAAGCATAGGCAAGTCGTTCAGGTTATCCCCTGCGATAAAGGTGGAGGCTGGATCGAGATCGAGGAGTTTTTGAATATGGGCGAGGCAGGAGCCTTTATGGTAGTCGACGTGGGAAAAGCGGAAATAAGGTCCGTTACGAACGGTGGCGATCTCGGGATGGTTCTGCAGAATATCGCTAACGAGGGAGTGGGTGCGGGCGATGCTTTCTTTGGATCCGGCGATAAGGCCGATGGTACCTGCATCTGGAATAACGGTGACATCGTCATGGGATCCGACTTCTCGTTCGATCTGTTCGAAGAGGGCTCCATGGCGACCGAAGAGGGCTTGGTGGGTATCGGTGCATGGCTGATTCCATTCTTGAAGAGAGTGGGCTTGCTGATCTTTGACCTGATGGATTTCGCGTTCGACGGCGACGACCCAGTCTGGGAGAAGGGGAGCTTGATGGAAGACAAGGGCCTCCTTGAGGCTTTCCCAAGAGCGTCCCGTGGCGACGACCCAAGAGACGGAGGTAATTTTGCGAGCCTTGATCAGCCAAGCAAAAAAGTCTGGGGCGAGAGGGGCTGTGGGGTCTTCTCCTGCGAGGGTGCCGTCGAAATCGGTGCAAATGAGAAGTGGCTTCAATGGGGGAGATTAAATTCGTAGTGTAGAACGGATGCGAGAAAAAGAGATGCGGTTTCGGAGCGAAGGACGAGAGGTCCAAGAGAGGCGGGGCGAAAGCCTGCAGCCCTTGCTCGCCCAAATTCGGCGGGGGTGAAATCGCCTTCGGGGCCGATGAGTAGGTCGAGGGAGGGTGCCTTTCCGGTGGCACGGATTTCGCTAAGGAGGAGGGGAAGAGGTTGGGCGTCGGGTTGGAGGGAACCGATGATCCTAGAGGAGGTGGGGGCGGGATCGGGGGCGGAGAGAAAAGTGTCGAGGGGAGCAGACGGATGAATTGTGGGAAGCCAGTTCTGGCCTGACTGTTTACAAGCGGCCAGGGCAATAGAATCCCAGCGAGAGGACGATTTCTTTTCGCCATTGGGTTTCGAAACGGATCGCTCGGAGGCAATGGGCCAGATTTCGGACACGCCCAGCTCGGTGAGTTTCTGGATTAGAAGTTCCATCGAAGCGGGCTTAATCAGGGCTTGGCCAAAGCGGATGCGTGAGGCAGGGCGCGAAGTGCGGGCAGTGGAGAGAATTTCGTAGGAGACTTTCTCGGAGGAAGCGGCGGTGATGCGAATGCGGGCTTCGGTTCCCTGACCATTAAAAACTGCAGCGGAGTCTCCGACTCGCAGGCGAAGAACATCGACGGCGTGATGGGACTCTTCTGGGGTGAGGTGGGCGACGGATAGGTCGGGCTGATAGAAGCGATGTCCAGGCATAGGGTTTAGGATTGGAAAAGTTTTCGGGCTTTCTCGAGGAAGGAGCGACCTTCGGGGTGAGTGGATTCGTCGCAAGTCTTGGCGAACTGCTCGAGGGCCTCGCGTTGGGCGTTGGTAAGGTGTTTAGGTACTTCCACGGTGATACGAATATGGAGGTCGCCTCTTCCACGTCCTGAGACTGAGGGGACCCCTTGATCGCGGAGGCGGAAAATTTTATTGGAAGCGGTGCCTGCGGGTACTTTTAGTTTTAGTTCTCCCTCGAGGCTAGGAACGCTGATTTCTGCGCCGAGGGCGAGATGGCAAAAGGAGATAGGCACATCGCAGTGGAGGTCATCTTCGTCGCGTTGGAAGACAGGGTGAGGCAGGACGGAGAGGACGACATAAAGGTCCCCTGCGGGGCCGCCGCGAGCGCCAGCTTCGCCTTGGCCTGAGGAGCGGAGGCGGGAGCCGGTATCGACTCCTGCTGGGATTTTAAGTTTGATGCGGGCGTTTTCTTCGGCGCGTCCTTCCCCGTGGCAGGTCTTGCAGGGATTTTGGATCGATTGGCCTGAGCCCTGACACTTCGGGCAAGTTTGGGCAACGGAGAAGAAGCCACGACTGACGGCAACTTGGCCTTGGCCTCGACAGGTGGGGCAAGTAACGGCTTTTGAGCCAGCGGAGGCTCCGGTGCCATCGCATTTGGCGCAGGGCATGGGACGTCGGATGGTGATCTCTTTCTCGCATCCGCGGACTGCTTCAAGAAAATCGATTTCGAGATCGTAACGTAGATCGGATCCTTGATTGGAGCGGGAGGTGCGACGACCGCCGCCTCCTCCGAAAGCGCCTTCGAGAATATCTCCAAAAATACTGGCTCCGCCTCCGCCTGAGTTAAAGACTTCACGGAAAACATCAAAGGGATCATGGAATCCTGCTCCGCCCCCTCCGCCTCCAGCTCCTGGAGCGAAAGCGCGATGGCCATAGCGGTCGTAGGCGGGGCGTTTCTCGGGATCGGAGAGAACCTCATAGGCTTCCCCAATTTCCTTAAATTTTTCCTCGGCTTTTTTATCGCCCTTATGTTTGTCGGGATGATGTTGGACGGCGAGTTTTCGGTAAGCCTTTTTAATTTCCTCGGGGGTGACAGTGCGGCTAACGCCGAGCACTTCGTAATAATCTCTTTTGGCGGACACGGCTTAGGAGGCGGGGGTAGAGGAGGGTCCGACCGTGACAACGCTACTCGGTCGGAGAAGGCGATCGCCGATTTTGTAGCCACGACGGCGTTGATGGAGAACAAGCCCTTCCGGTTTGCCAGGGGAGGGTTCTTGGCTGAGGGCTTCGTGCCAATGGGGGTCGAAGGGTTTGCCGAGGGCTTCGATGGGGGTGACACCATGATCGGTGAGGAAACGATCGAACTGGCTTTGGATTAGTTTTACTCCGGCGACAACCGATGCGGCGTCGGTGGTGGTAGTGGCGGCTTGGAGGCCGAGCTCGAGGTGATCGAGGAGGGGGAGGAGGTCGCTGAGGATGGCTTGGTTGGCGTAACGGAGGGATTCCTCTTTCTCGCGGGTGAGGCGTTTGCGGATATTATCGAATTCCGCGCGGGTACGTAGGAGTTGGTCCTTGAGGGAGGCGATCTCGTTTGTGGCAAGTTCTTCTGGGGAGAGGGCGGGAGAAGGGGGGAGGGGTTCAGCCGGAACGGAGGAGAGAGCGGGATCGACAGAAGTAGTTTCGGTTGGGGAGGTTGTATGTGGCTGCTTGGCTTTAGCTTTCGACGAGGACATATATTCGATCCTACAGCAAAAAGGGGAAAAGTTTGAGAAAAAAGTGAAAAGAAGTGAAGTCTGGTCTCTATTTTTTACGCAAGGAGGCCGGGCCTAAGCCCTGCCTTTGAGGGGGAGGGTTATTTTTTGAGGAATTTACTGAAAAGGTTGACTGGTTTGGCAGGGGCGGGTGCGGGGGCGGGGGCGGCACCTAGGGAGGGAAGAGGTAGGGGGGATTTGACCGCGTTGGCGGGTACGGCCATGGGGGAGAGGGTGGTGGCGCTGGTGGGGCGGGCTAAAGCGGGGAGGGTGGTGGAGATTCCTGAGGGGAGAGGGGTGGGGCGGGGAATGGCGGAAGGGGCGGATCCAGGGTGAGGAACGGGAGAGTGCTGGGCGATGCCTGTTTTTGTGCTTGGATTTAAACTGAGTTTCTCGGCGTGCAGGGCGGCGGTGGCGGGAACGGGAACCAGTGCTACTGGCTGGCGGGCGATGCCACTTTTTTCCACGGCGAGGATAATTTTTTCACTGGTAGAAATAAGCTGATCGAGTTTTTCTAAAAGTTGATTGGCCCAGGCGGGTTGACCTTCTGAAGCGGGAGCAGGAGCAGGAGCAGGAGCAGGAGCAGCACTTGGTGTGCAGGCACAACCAGGAGATGTAGTAGTTTCACTGGGAACATCTGGCACAGCTTTTGCAGTTTCGCAAACTC
>CAMCNF010000075.1 GCA_945876115.1 Verrucomicrobia subdivision 6 bacterium
GTACCAATCAAAAGCCGAGAACGAAACTCCCGATCTCCTATCTTCCAAACTTCCGTGGTCTGTACTTGGGCCGACATCCCCACATCCTATTCCAAAGAGCGTTCTTCTTCAAACCTTGCTTCCCGCTTGCCTTCTTCAACTAAACTTCGTCATATCAATTCAGTGAATCCACAGACCTACTGGAAATCCCGCCTTCCCTTGGTGGAAAAAGCCCTCGATCGACTGATCTCCGCCCAAGCTCAACCCCCCCTCATCCACCGCGCCATGCGCTACAGTCTTCTCGCAGGAGGCAAACGCCTGCGTCCCATCCTCTGCCTCGCCGCCGCTCGGGCTGTTGGAGGAAAAGAGGCCCTTGCGCTCCCCTCTGCTTGCGCCGTCGAGTGCATTCACACCTACTCCCTGATTCATGACGATCTCCCCTGCATGGACGATGATAATTTTCGCCGCGGTCGGCCCACCAATCACCGCGTCTTTGGCGAAGCAGTCGCCGTACTCGCGGGCGATGGCCTTCTCACCGAAGCTTTCGCCTCCGTCGCCCGGACAAAACCCAACCGTCGCTACTCTCCCGCCGATCTCGTCACCGAACTTGCCCACGCCTCAGGTAGCCTCGGCCTGATCGCAGGCCAAGTCCTCGATCTCGATTCGGAAAAAAAGCGCATCCCGCTCAAGAAACTCGTAGAAATCCATCGTGCCAAGACCGGCGCCCTCATTACCACCTCTTTGCGTCTCGGGGCCATGTCGGTAGGAGTCCATCCCACAAAACTCCGCCACCTCACACGATTCGGTCAGGCCCTGGGCCTCGCCTTCCAAGTCATCGACGACATTCTTGATATTACTTCGACCAAGGAAAAACTTGGAAAAAGCATCGGCAAAGATCAATCCTCAGGAAAAGCCACCTACCCACGACTCCTCGGCCTCGCTGGCGCAAAAAAAGAAGCTGATCGCCTCACCGCCACCGCCCGCGCCGCTCTACACCCTCTCGGTTCCTCCGCCGACCCGCTCCTCGCTATCGCCGACACTCTTTTGCGCCGCGATCACTAGCGCCTTCCGCAACCGAATCGCCTCCTCTACCTCAACCGCCGCCCGCGTCGCCGCTCCAGGCCCGCCAAGCTTCTTCGCCACGTCCCGAATCCGCCCTGCCATTGCCTCCGCCCCTTTTGGATTTCGCAAAATCTGTAAAGCCGCCTTGGCCAAACGCTCAGGCTCCATCGCACCTTGCAAAAACTCAGGAACTACCTTCTCCCCCGCTAAAACATTTACCATCGATAGATAGGGCAACTGAATTAGAAATCGCCCCAGCCAATAGGTTAGCCAAGAGGTTTTATAAATCACCAACATGGGCAATCCCGCCATGGCACACTCCAAGGTCGCCGTGCCCGATGCCACAATTGCCAAGGAACACCGCGTCAACTGAGTTAAGGATTGCCCTGCTAAAATATCCAGACTCACTCCACTCATCGGTTGCCTTGCCCACTCTTCTTCCAGCTTCTGCCGCATCTCGTGATCCGTTGCCAAGGTTATAAAGGATACGTTCTTCTGCTCCCGCACAATCCTCTGAGCCGCCTGCAGAAGAACAGGCCAATGCTTCGCAATCTCCTTCGCCCGGCTCCCCGGCAAAAGCGCCACACAGGGAATCTCATCCTTCGGTCCCTCTTTCGCTTGTGCGATCCAACGATCGGCCAAAGGATGACCTACCCACTTTGTTTTTAACTTCGGTGCATGCTTCGCGAACCAGTCCACCTCAAAAGGGAAAATCACCAACAACCGATCCAAGATTCGCTCCATCAGCTTCGCCCGACCCGCTTTCCACGCCCAAACCTGCGGACTCACATAGTAGACGATTGCCGGGGCGTTCCTTTGTCCATGCAACGCTTTTGCCAGTCGCAGGTTAAACCCTGGATAATCGACCAAGATGACCACATCGGGATTCACCTCCGCAATCTCGTGCTTCACCTCTCGAAATATTTTTAAAAATTTTGGCAGATTTTTAAGCACATCGGTTAACCCCACCACCGCATGCTTCGCTAAATTCAGACTCTGCTCCTGTCCCGCCGCTTTCAGCATCGGTCCCCCCACTCCATACGCCTTTAACTTCGGATTCTTCTTTAACTCCCGCAAAAGATCCGCCGCTAAACGATCGCCACTCGCCTCCCCCGCCACGAGATAGACTCGCGGATCTCGGTCCACTCCCTCGCTCATGCACCCTCGGGCGTCATCTGATCACAAATAAGCGAGGCCAACTTCAAAGCCTCGAAACCATGCGAACCTCCCACCCGCGGATCCGTATCCAGTCGCACATTCACCAAAAACTCCTCCAACTGATTCTTCAGTGGCTCCCCCTTCATCACCGGAATCTTCTCCCGCGTGATCTTGCCCTCCGCTCGCTTATATATTTCCCCCTCCTGCTTCATGTAATCGAGGGAGAGATAAGCATCATCTTGAAACACCCGAATCTTGCGTAACTTTTCAGGACTAATTCGGCTGGTGGTCAAATTAGCCACACAGCCGTTTTCAAAACGAATCCGCGCATTAGCAATATCCTCCCCCTTACTTAGCACTGGAATTCCTACCGCATCCACCGACTTCACTGGCGACCGCACCAGATGCAGAATGATTTCTAAATCGTGAATCATTAAGTCCATCACCACCCCAATATCCGTGCTCCGTCCTGGATAGGGCGATAAACGGTGCGCTTCGATAAACCGCGGCCGACCCAATCTCTCCTCCAACGCCGCCAGCACAGGATTAAATCTCTCCACATGCCCTACCGCCAGTTTCGCCCCGTGTTTTTCCGCTAAATGAACCAACTCTCTCGCCTCCAACGTATTCATCGCAATCGGCTTCTCCACCAAAACATGCTTTCCCTTTTTCAAAAAAGGAGAGGCAATCGCCAGATGAGTCGTCGTCGGGGTGACAATACTCGCCGCCTCCACCGCCTCGACCATCTCCTCCAGCGAGGAGAATGCTCTTGTTTTGCACTTTTCCGCAATCTTTCGCGCGGTCTCAGGATTCGAATCATGTACCCCCACCAACTCCGCCCCTTTCGATTCCGCATAAATCCGTGCGTGCTCTTTCCCCATGTGGCCGACTCCCGCCACCCCTACTTTTACCAAACGACTCATGACGAAACTTTACCCGCCTGCCCCCAAATCGTCACCTTGTGTTGCATCGCCAGTTTCTTTACCTCGTCGAGCTGAAGGATGAGAGTTTTCTTTGCCTCCACCACCACCGTCCCCACTTGCCCTTCCGCCGCGGCCAAAATGGTTTGCGGTCCGATCACCGGTACATCAAAGCGCATATCCTGAGCGGGGGAAGTCACCTTGATCGCTACCGCTTCCTTTCCCGCTAATTTTCCTCCCCGTTTCAGCGTGGCATCCGTCCCATCGAATCCTTCCACCGCCATGACCGTCCCCTTGCGCACCACCACACTTTGCCCGATGTGCAACCGAGCAACCGCTTTGGCCAACGGCCACCCAAAAGCAATTTCCGCAGTAAGATGACGCACTGCACGCGGACCCGCCAAGTGGCCCACCCCCGCCAGATGGTCCTCCACAAAAGTTGTCGCAGGCAGAACTTTGATTCCTTCTTGGGCCAACTCCTTCGCCACCGCTCCAAAAAGAGTTTCCGCATTCCGCTCCTTCAACCGAGAGAGGATCCAAAGAGCCCTCAGATCAGGGCGCAGATCGAAAAGCCTCCTCGGCGCAATCTGCCCCGCGAAAATTACCACTCCTACCCCAGTTTTTTTGAAAAAACCAATCAACCCGCCCAACTGCCCCACCCGCAGCCAGTGGGTCGGTTGCCCCCGCGCTGCCACCCTCGGGTCTGTCTCCCCTTCGAAGGCGGCCACCGCCAACGAGACCCCTTGATCCTTAGCCCCTTGGAGAACAAGGGCGGGGTAGGTTCCCCTCCCTGCAACCAGTCCGATCTTCTGCTTCATCATGGATTTACGCATAGCACAAAACTCCCATTTCTCCGATTGACCAAATCGTGTGTTTTGATAGGATTTCAACGGAGTCGACTATTGGCAATTGTTGGGTGGGAACTCGAGTGGTTTCCGCCCTTTTTTTCGCCAAAAACCGTCTCCACAAAAAAGAAAATATAAGCTCATGAACACGCAAGACTTCCTCACAGTACTCGATTACATGGAAAAGGAGAAGGGCATAAGCCGCAAGATAATGGCCACGGTCATTGAAAATGCCCTGATCACCGCCGCCCACAAGACCTATCCCATCGAGACCGAAGTCCGCGTCTCCCTCGACCAGAAATCAGGCAAAATTCAGATGTTTGCCAAACTCAAAGCTTCCGATCGCGCTCGTCCCAACGCCGATGAAATCTCCATCATCAAAGCCCGCGCCGTTAAACCTACCGTCCATGTCGGCGAACTCGTGGAAATCGAACTGGATGCCAGTCAGTTTGGTCGTATCGCCGCTCAAGTCTTCAAACAGGCCATGAACCAAAATCTGCGCTCCATCGAGAAAACCATGATCATGGAGGAATTCCAAGGCCGCGTCGGTGACATTGTCGCCGGTACCGTCCGCCGCTTCGAAAGAGCCGATGTCGTCATCGATCTGGGCAAGTTCGAAGGCATCATGCCCTCCCGCGAACGCGTCCCCACCGAGGACTACACCCCCGGCGAACGGATCCGCGCCCTCGTCCTCGCCGTGCAAACTGGATTGCGCGGGCCTGAAATTATTCTCTCCCGCTCCAGCCCCGATTTCGTCCGCCGCCTTCTCACCCTCGAAGTCAATGAACTGGCCGAAGGAGTTGTCATCATTAAATCCCTCGCCCGCGAACCTGGCTTCCGCACAAAAATCGCCGTTTGGTCCGATGTGGAAAAAGTCGATCCCGTCGGCGCCTGCGTCGGTATCCGCGGATCACGGGTCAAAAATATCGTTCGTGAACTCAATAACGAAAAAGTCGATCTCTTCCGCTGGTCCCCCAATATCCATGAACTGGTCATCGAAGCGCTCAAACCCGCCAAGCTTCGCAAAATCGAAATCGATGAACCCAACCGTCGGATCCGTGCCTTGGTCGACGCCGAAAACCTTTCTCTCGCCATCGGCCGCAAAGGCCACAACGCCCGCCTCGCCAGCCGCTTGACCGGTTGGAATATCGATGTGGAAGAAGATAAGACCGAGGTCCTCGGCTTTGAGCAAAAGCTCGAACTAGCCGTCCAGACCCTCGTTACCATCCTCGGCATCGACCTTGCCCTCGCCCAGAAAATCGCCGCCGTCGGCTTCAGCACCGTCGAGGCGATTTGCGAAGCCTCGGAAACCGATCTGGCCGAAGCTCTTCCTGACTTAACCCCCGAGCAAGCTACCGAGATCCGCACCAAGGCCCAGGCGGCCCTCACAGCCGTTAAGACCTGAAGCCCCTTCCCCCGCCCGGCATGGCCACCTCGTCCACGAAAAAGACGGCCAAACCCGAGGGGGACGCCGCCCCTCCCAAAAAGCCTCGCGCCGTTAAAACGGCCGCACCCAAAGATCCCGCCGCCAAACCCGCGAAGAAGATTTCCGCAAAAACTAAAGCGGCTCCTGCCCTAGCCCCGACCGAACTTTCCGCTGCTCCCCAGACCCCTCCTCCCGCTGCCCCCGCTGAGGCTAAAGTAGAAAAAGCCGCACCCGAAATTGCCCCTGCTCCTACTGCTGCGCCCGCTCCTGCCGCCGTCGAGTCGGGTGAAATGGAAATGCCTACCGACGAAACAAAAATCATTTTAATGAAGCCGCCTATTCAGGTGCGCGACCTGGCAACTCGGCTCAACTTAAAACCTTTCCAACTCATCCATGAACTCATGGAAATGAACGTCTTCGCCACTCTCAACCAAAACCTAGAAGAAGCCGTAGCGAAAAAGATCTGCGAAAAGCGTGGTCTCTTCTTTATGGCGGAAAAACGTAAAGAGGGTGGCGGTGTCCACAAAGTCGCTCCCGTGGTCGAACCGCCCAAAGCCAAGCCCATCCCCTCCGCCAATCTTAAACCGCGACCCCCCGTGGTTACTTTCATGGGTCACGTCGATCACGGTAAAACCTCGCTCCTCGACGCCATTCGCCAGACCAAAGTCGCCGCGGGCGAAGCGGGTGGCATCACCCAACACATCGGGGCCTACACCGTTAAACGCGATAACTCGACCATCACTTTTCTTGATACCCCAGGCCACGAAGCCTTTACCGCCATGCGCTCCCGTGGAGCTACCATCACCGACATCGTCGTTCTGGTTGTCGCCGCTGATGACGGGATTAAACCCCAAACCCTCGAAGCTCTTCGCCACGCCCAAGCCGCCAAAGTCACCATCATGGTAGCGATTAATAAAGTTGATCTACCCAACGCCAATCTCGACAAGGTCAAAGGCCAACTGCAAGAGCTAGGCCTCGCCCCAGAAGAGTGGGGTGGACAAACCGTGGTCTGCGAAGTTTCCGCCACCAAAGGAACCGGTATCGAAAAACTTTTGGAAATGATCGCTCTTCAAGCCGAAATTCTCGAACTATCTGCCGATCCAACAGGCCACGCCCGCGCCCGTGTCATCGAAACTCAGATAGAAACTGGCCGCGGCCCTACCGCTACCGTCCTCGTTCAACAAGGCCTCCTCAAAGTGGGCGACTCTTTTGTTTGCGGACCCCACCTCGGCAAAATCAAAGCTCTCTACAACGACGCAGGCGTCTCCATCAAAGAAGCGGGACCTTCTGTTCCCGCTCGTATCGTCGGATTGACCGGAGCTCCCTCTCCAGGCGAAGAAGTGGTCGTCGTCGCCACCGAACGGGAAGCCCGCTCCATTGTCGAAGAACGGCAGGAAGCAGAACGATCCACCCGACTCGCTTCCGGCCCCGCCGCCGCCGAAGGCGTTACCCTTGAAAATCTTTTCGCCAGCATCGCCGAAGGCCAAAAAAAGTGCCTCCACCTCATTCTTAAGGGAGACGTTCAAGGCTCCGTCGAAGCCATCGTCGAGGCCGTACGCAAAATCACCAGTCAGAAAGTTACCCTCAATATTATCCTTTCCACCATCGGACCAATTTCCGAATCCGATATCCTTCTGGCCAAAGCCTCCGGAGCAGTCGTCATCGGATTTAATACCAAAACCGATAACGCCGCCGCCAACGCCGCCAAACGGGAAGGCATCCAAATTAAACTCTTCAGCATTATTTACGAACTCGTCGATCAGGTGAAGGAGGCCATGACGGGCCTTCTCGACCCCGAACTGCGCGAAAGCCCCCTCGGCAACGCTCTCGTCAAAAAGGTTTTCGAGCTATCCAAGTTTATGGTCGCGGGTTGCCAAGTCCAAACGGGTCGCATCACCAAATCAGGTCGCGCACGCGTCGTCCGCCGCAAACAACCGATTTACGACGGAGCCGTCGTCACGCTCAAACGCTTCCAAGAGGACGTTCCGGAAGTGCGCCAAGGACTGGAGTGCGGTATCCGTCTCGGCAACTTCGACGAATACGAGGAGGGCGACATCATCGAGTGTTACCAACTCGAAAAAGTCGCCCAAGCTCTCTAATTCGCTCCAGCGACTGATTTTTTTCTTCAGTTCTCCCGCTTTTTTTTCCACAATATAGGCATGCCGAGTCGCCGTCTCATCCGCGTGGCAGAGTCCATTCGCTCCGTCTTAGGTCGCCTCGCCCTCCGCGAGCGTACCCTCGAGGGCAAACTCATCACCATCACAGGGGTCACCGTCAGCCCTGATCTGCGTCACGCTCAAGTCTTTGTCACTCATCTCGATGGTTCCACCCCCGACAAAGACGTCGTCCTTACGCTCAATGCTTTAAAAGAAGAGTGGCAACGCGAAATCAATAAAACCCTCAGCATCAAGTACACCCCACGACTTCAGTTTTTTGTGGA
>CAMCNF010000076.1 GCA_945876115.1 Verrucomicrobia subdivision 6 bacterium
GGTAAGCGTCCATTTGAAGGCTTCCGACGCGCCCGCCGATCTCACCCAGCGGCAGTCTCAGGCTCGGCAGCTAGTTTCTTACATCCAGGCAAATGTTCCGGCTGATGACTATCTTTTGTTGGGAGGGGACTTTAACACCTACAGCACGAGTGAATCATGTCTGACTACTTTAAGTGCTTTGCTGACGACGGCTGCACCGTATCCGGTGGATCAGGCGGGGGATGCGGACACAAATGCATCTCGCGGTGAACATTACGACTGGGTGTTGGCGGAGTCGGAGTTGGACGGTTTGGAAACGCCTGTGAAAATCGGGACCCTCTCTTTTGCAAATGGGTTAGTTTTTGATAGTCGTAAGTTCACGCCGCTTAGTTCGGTAGATCCGGTACTGCTTGGTGATAGTGGGGCGAGCAATATGCAGCATATGGCGGTGGTGCGGGCTTTTGCGGTGCCAGCGTTGGAGTTGCTGACGGTGACGGCGAGTAGTGGCAATCCGACTCTGGTGCCTAATGCAAATATAGTGGTGAGTGGAAGCGGGGTGAGCAGAACGGTGACGGTTACGCCTGTGGCGAATCAGACGGGTACGGCAACGATCACGGTAACGGGTAGGGATGGAGTTTCGACAGCGAGTGACACATTTGTGGTTACCGTGAATCCATCTCTAACGGCATTTCAAAGCTGGATGGCAGGATATGGACTCAGCGGGTCCACTGCTCTAGCTTCAGCCGATCCGGATAGGGATGGGTGGAGCAATGCGCAGGAGTTTGCCTTCGGATTGGTACCGAATGTTGCGGGCGGAACTTTGGTGAAGTTTGAAAGTAGTGGGTCGGGAGCGAAGATTACCTATCTGCAAAGAAGCGGGGTAACCTACACGGTAAAATCAGCTGCCGATTTGGCAGGAGGGTTTACGGCAACGCTTGCTCCCACGAAGAGCACTCCGCCACCGACGGGGTTGCCTTCGGGCTATGAGCAGTATGAAGCGACTTTGAATGGTGGAGACAAGGGCTTCCTAAAAGTCGAAGCAACTGTCCCGTAAAGGGGACTGTTTGGTTTTAAGTAGTCAGCGAGGCGAGTAGGAAAAGCCCGCCCTACCAAGCGTATTTACCGGTGAGACAGCGTTGCCCTTCGTTGTGTCTCTGCTAGAACTTTTTAATGCCAGCCAAGTATAAGGTTTTTGTGACGGACGGGGTTTCCCCCAGCGGTGTGGATGTGCTGAAGGCGTGTCCGCAGATCGAGGTTATTGAAAGTCCTACTCTGAAGGAGAAGGAACTACTGGAAAAGTTGAAGGGTTGCGATGCGCTGGTGGTGCGCAGCCAAACACAGGTCAGCAAAGCGGTTTTGCAGGGGTGTCCTACTATTCGGGCGGTAGGTCGGGCCGGGGTGGGGGTAGACAATGTAGATGTGGATGCGGCCACCGAAAAGGGTGTGGTGGTAATGAACACTCCTGCAGGAAACACGGTGAGCACGGCAGAGCAGGCATTCACCCTGCTTTTGGGGCTGGCCCGGCATTTGCCCCAGGCTCATGCCTCGATGTCGGCAGGTCAGTGGGACCGGAAAAGTTTTCAGGGAACGGAGTTGAACGGGAAGACGTTGGGAATTTTGGGAATGGGAAGGATCGGGGGAGAGGTGGCGCGAAGGGCGATTGCGTTTGGGATGCGAGTGATGGCATACGATCCGTATCTGTCGGCTGGGAAGGCCCGGAGTTTACAGGTGGAGCTGATCGATCGGGTCGAGGACCTGTTGCCACAGGTGGATTTCATCACGATGCATTTGCCGATGACAGATGAGACGAAGGGAATTTTGAGTGAGGAGAGGCTGAAACTTTGCCGCAAGGGAGTGAAGATTGTGAACTGTGCGAGAGGCGGGTTGGTCGGGGAGGCGGTGTTGTTAAAGGCAATTGAAGCGGGTCAGGTGGGCGGGGCGGCCTTGGATGTTTTTGAGGAAGAGCCGCTGACGGCGGATCATCCGCTGAGGAAGAACAAGAAGGTGATTTTAACTCCTCACTTGGGGGCATCGACCGCCGAAGCGCAGGAGAGCGTGGGAATCGAGATTGCCGAGGCGATCCGGGATTATTTGACGGAGGGAGCGGTGCGAAATGCGGTGAACATTCCGAGTGTGGATGCGAGGACGATGGCCAAGTTGCGGCCGCAGATTGAGTTTGGATTTCGGCTCGGACGGTTGCTTTCTCAGATTGCGCCGAGTCGTTGCGATCGGTTGACGATTAGTTATGCGGGAAAAATCGGGGAAGAGGATACGACTCCGATTACGAGGAGTAGTTTGAAGGGGTTTCTTTTTGGGGCGGGTGGGGGAGAGGTGAATGAGGTGAACGCGCCCAAGATGGCGGCGAATCTGGGGTTAAAGTTGAGTGAGACGAAGCAGGCGGAACCTGGGGAGTATGCGGAGCTAATTTCCGTGAGGGCAGGACAGGATTCGAAAGAGGCGGAGGTGAGCGGCACGTTCTTTGGAACGAGTCCTCACATCGTCCGGATCAATGATCAGTGGATGGAGGCCCGGCCGGAGGGTTATCTGCTGTTGATGGAGAATAAGGATCGTCCGGGGATCGTGGGCTGGATCGGGACACTGTTGGGCAAGCATAAGGTGAATATTGCCAGCATGACGCTGAGTCGGAGCTCGCCGGGATCGAAGGCGTTGAGCGTGTTGAATCTGGATTCGGCCCCTGGGGATGAGGTTTTGAAAGAGATGCTTGCGGATAAGGATATTACGTCGGTAAAAGTGGTGAAGATTTAGGGGGGATAGGGATTAAGGGATTAAGGGGTTAAGGGGTTTAGAGGTAGTTGGATGACGGTTGGGATGGGGAGATAGGGTTTTAGCGAGGCGCCGAAGGGAATTGGCCCCCTCTGACCTGCCCCCGCCCATTCGTGTTAGTCGCTCCGCGAAGGAGTTATTTTCCGCTCACGCGGGGGAATTGTTCGCCCTACCTAGAGCGGGTTATACACACATAGTTATCAAGATATTAATTCTTATTATAAATTGTTGATGCTTAGCGATTATATGTGAAAAAGACCAATGTTCTTCTAAAGTTATTCACATAGCGGTAAGGCGGTTGTTCGAGGCTATTAGAGGGATTCTCGATCGTTTTTAGGATTCGGGATATGCTTGGGATATGAGGATGGCGCTACTCATTTGCTGGCTTGGGATCTTCTCTGCTGCTTTAGCCGATGAAAAGTACCCGAATGGGATGACGATTTTGGAGACGCCGAGAAGCGGGGAAGTGAAGGTGGTGACGGGAAGCAAAATGGAGATGGATGTAGCTCGAGAACCGGCCTCGACATTCAAGGTGGTGATTGCCTGGGCGGCACTAGATCGGGGTTTGGTCAAAGATGTAGAGACACCTCTCGAGGGAGCAGAAGGGTTGGGGTTGAGGCAGTCGCTTCAAAAATCAATCAATCTGCCATTTGCCATTTTAGCCGAAAAGTTGGGGGGAGCGGTTTTGGGGGAGTACGCGGAACGGAGCGGTCTGATCGAGGGGAAGATCCCGAAGGGCTGGATGAAAGCTGGAGGTCAGGAGGCGGCCCATGCGGCAGATCTGAAAACAACCCTGCGAAGGGAGCATTCGATGGCAGTCGCGTGGATGCGTGGCACCGCTCCTTGGGACGGACAGGCGGGGAAAAAGTTGCAGGATGCCTTGGTCTGGAAAGGGGAGAAGGTTTTTTTGCGGGCCAAGACTGGCTCCTATGGGGGGTGTCTTTGGATGACAGGATATGGACCGGATAAGGCAGTTACCGTCTTCATGGAGGGCCCTGTTTCCCGGCGGCCAGAAATTTTGAAAGCTTTTTTCGGTCGGTGGGGAGTGGAACCTACAAGCCCGTAATTAAAAAATCTCCGTTAATAAGTTTGGGTTGGCGCTTGTGGGATGCGTTCCGCTTCAGCACTTTATCAGCTTCATGATTCCCCGATATTCCCGCCCCGAAATGACGTCCCTGTGGTCCGAAGAAGCCAAACTTTCGCGCTGGTTAGAGATCGAGATCCTTGCTTGCGAGGCTATGGCCAATCGGCGAATCATTCCCCGGAAAGATGCCCGGACGATTCGTCGTAAAGCGAAGTTCAATATACGGCAGGTTCACAAAAACGAAGAGCGGACTCGTCACGATGTTTTGGCGTTTCTGGAGGATGTGGCGTCCCACGTTGGCCCGGCTGGGCGGTGGATTCATCAAGGGCTGACCTCCTCCGATATTCTCGACACCACGTTGGCTTGGCAGTTGCGGGATGCGGCTGACCTCCTGATCGCAGGAGTGAGAAAAGTGAAAGCAGCAGCCGCCATGCGTGCCCGCAAACACCGAGGAATGCTGACGATCGGGCGGACCCACGGAATTCATGCCGAGCCAACGAGTCACGGAATCCGGATGGCCCTTTTGCATGATGAATTTTGCCGGGCGGAAGAAAGGTTGGTGGCCGCTCGAGACGAGATTGCGGTCGGCAAACTTTCTGGTGCGGTGGGCACCTACGCGCACTTGGATCCTTCGATCGAAGCTTTCGTCTGTAAAAAACTGAAACTGAAACCCGGGGCGGCCACTCAGGTGGTTCCTCGGGATCGCCATGCGGCCTTTGCATTGGCTCTCTCGCTGGTGGCGGCGAGCGCAGAGCGTTGGGCGACCGAGTTCCGACATCTTCAGCGGACGGAGGTTGGGGAGGTGGAAGAACCTTTTGCCAAGGGGCAGAAGGGGAGCAGTGCGATGCCCCATAAGCGGAATCCGGTGAATGGGGAGCGGATCTGCGGATTGGCTCGAATTGTGCGCGGGCATGCAGTTGCTGCACTCGAAAATGTGGCTTTGTGGCACGAGCGGGATATCTCCCACAGCTCGGCCGAGCGGATTCTTTTTCCCGATGCCACGATCCTGCTGGATTTTATTCTGAATGATCTGGAGGGATTGGTGAGGGGACATAAGGCAGACGCGAAGCGGATGCTCGCGAATCTTGGATCTTCCCGCGGATTGTGGGCTTCGCAAGGGGCGCTGCTGGCGTTGACCCGTGCGGGATTAGCCAGGAGAGAGGCTTACGAAGCATTGCAGAAGCATGCGATGGCGACGTGGCTGGAAGGTGGAGCGGATTTTACTACTCGGCTGGAGTCGGATCCCGAGTTAGGAAAAAAAATCGGAAAGAAGGGATTGCGGGAGGCGTGTAACGCCTTGCGGCATCTCCGACACGAAAAACTGATTCATCGCAGGTGCGGACTTTAAAAAGGAGCAAGCCACATGAAGATGAAAGCGATTGTCACCGTCACTCTGAAACCGTCGATTTTTGATCCGCAGGGGGAAGCGGTGGCGCATGCCCTGCAAAACATGGGAGTGAAAGGGGTGCAGTCGGTCCGGATTGGAAAACATATCGAACTGGAGATCGAGGGGGGAGAGGAGAAGGCGTTGCAGGCTAAGTTGGAGGAGATTTCGAAAGAGTTGTTGAGCAATCCGGTGATGGAAAACTTTCATCTGGATCTGCGGGCCGGCGGATGAGGTTCGCGGTTATCCAATTTCCTGGGTCGAACTGCGATCAGGATTGCGTTCACGCGTTACAGGTTTTGGGGCAGGAGGCGCGTCTGGTCTGGCATCAGGAGACCAAAATTGATCCGGAGGAAGGGGTGATTTTGCCTGGGGGCTTTTCGTACGGGGACTATTTGCGGTGTGGGGCGATCGCCCGGTTTTCTCCGATCATGCCGGCGGTCAAAGCGGCGGCTGGGCGGGGGCAGGTGGTGGTTGGGATTTGTAATGGGTTTCAGATTTTGTGCGAGGCGGGGCTGTTGCCGGGGGCGTTGACGCGGAACGAAGGGCTTCATTTCCGATGTGAAAAGGCGTATTTGCGGGTGGAGACTCCAGCGTCTCGTTTTACTTCCCATTATGTCACCGGTGAGACACTAACGATTCCAATCGCGCACGGGGAGGGGTGTTACCGGGCCAGTCCGGAAATTTTGCAGGAGTTGGAGGCGCAGCAGAGGGTGCTTTTCCGCTACTGCAATGTGGAGGGACAAGTGGTGCCGGAGGCAAATCCGAACGGATCGAGTCACAACATTGCGGGGATTTGCAACGCAGGGAGAAATGTTTTGGGAATGATGCCGCATCCCGAGCGGTGTTGTGAGGTGGAGATGGGGGGAACGGACGGACGGGGAATTCTTTTGGGAGCGGCTGGGATCGGGAGGAAAATATGAAGGCAAAAGAGTTCGCTCTAAAACTGGGTCTGACAGAGCAGGAGTACGGAACGATCGAGAAGGGGCTGGGACGCGAGCCAAACGAGAATGAACTGGGCATGTTTTCGGTGATGTGGAGCGAGCACTGTTCTTACAAGAATACTCGCAGGGAGCTGCGAAAATTCCCGACAACGGGACCGACGGTGCTTGTCAAGGCGGGGGAAGAAAATGCCGGAGTGGTAGATGCGGGAGATGGGTTGGCGTTGGCGTATAAGATCGAGTCGCACAATCATCCAAGTGCGGTGGAGCCGTTCCAGGGAGCGGCGACGGGAGTAGGAGGGATCTTGCGGGATATTTTTACAATGGGGGCGAGGCCTGTGGCGTTTATGGATTCGTTGCGATTTGGACGACCTGAGGCGAAGGGGGAGGCTGGAAAACGGACGCGGTCGCTGATTCACGGAGTGGTGGCAGGGATTTCGCACTATGGGAACTGTGTGGGGGTACCCACGGTGGGTGGGGAACTGGTGTTTGATCCCGCGTATGAGGGAAATCCGTTGGTGAATGTCTTTTGTTTGGGGACGTTGCGGCACGATCAGATTCGGCGTGGGGCAGCGAAGGGAGTGGGGAATCCTGTTTTTTATGTCGGGGCGAAGACCGGTAGGGATGGATTGGCTGGGGCGGCATTTGCCTCGAGGGATCTGACGGAGGAGAGCAAGGCGGATCGGCCTGCGGTGCAGGTGGGAGATCCCTTTGTGGGGAAGTTGCTGTTTGAAGCGTGTCTGGAGTTGTATGCGAGGCCGGATCTGGTGGTCGGAGTGCAGGATATGGGCGCGGCAGGGCTGACCTGTTCGACGTGTGAAACGGCGAGCCGGGGTGGGTCGGGAATCGAAATCGAACTGGATCGGGTTCCCCAGAGGGAGAAGGGAATGACGCCGTATGAGATTCTGCTTTCTGAATCTCAGGAGCGGATGTTGATCATCGTGCATAAGGGGAGGGAGAAGGAGCTAAAGGAGATTTTTGCGAAGTGGGGATTGGATGCGGCGGAGATCGGTTATGTCACGGAAACGGGAAAGGTAGTGGTGAAAGCGGGAGGAAAGGTGGTGGCGGAGGTGCCAGCAAGATTACTGGCGGATGATGCTCCCGTGTATGAGAGGGAGGCGAAAGTTCCTGCAAAACTGACGGAGAGACAGAAACTGGATTTGAAGAAAATTTTACCTGGAAATCCGAAGGTGAAAGAGGATCTGATGAAACTGGCGGCTTCACCGGCGACGGGATCGCGCCGATGGGTGTGGAATCAGTACGATCACACGGTGGGGTTACGCACGGTGGTGAGGCCGGGTGGGGATGCGGCGGTTTTGCGGATCGAGAAACCTGGAGGGGGTTGGGTTCATGTGGCGATGACGTTGGATGGGAATGGACGGTGGTGTGCGCAGGATCCGCGGGAGGGTTCGAAAGCGTTGGTGGCGGAGGCGTGTAGGAATTTGGCGTGTGCGGGGGCGGTTCCGCTGGGGTTGACCGATAATTTGAATTACGGGAACCCACATGATCCGGAGATTTTTTGGCAGTTGCGGGAGGG
>CAMCNF010000077.1 GCA_945876115.1 Verrucomicrobia subdivision 6 bacterium
CGCCTTGACCCCATCCCCCGATGACCTCCGCACCCTCGCCAAGCTCCTACAGGTCGGCTCCGTCGAGATTACCTCCGCCCCCCCTAAAGCCCCACTCATTCCAACCCCCTACGGTGATCTCTACCTACCACTCGAAGGCCTTCTCGATCCTGCCAAAGAACGCACCCGCCTTGAAAAAGAGATCGCCTTGGCCGAGGCCTCTCGGGCCCGAGAAAGTGCCAAGCTGGCCGACCCAAAAATGGCCGCCAAAGCCCCTCCAGAGAAAATAGCCGAGTGGCGCCGAATTGAAAAAGAAGCCTCGGAACAGATTATTCGACTTCGAGAACAGCAAAAGCTTTTCACAACTTAATCGAAACCAGCTCGTTTTGGGCTAGGCATTCATCCTCGGAAGCTGTTTGCTCACCTCCTTATGGATTCAGGCCACACAATTCCCATCTTAGGCAATGGATACGTCCGATACATCGACCACCTTGGATCGGACCTACGAATCGTCGAGTCCGCACGTATTTCCTACAAAAGTCCCAGCAAAGGGGAGGATCAGGATAAAAAACTCCTGAGCTATCTCTACAAAAATCGTCATACCAGCCCCTTCGAACAGTGCTCCATTACCTACAATATCAAGATGCCCATATTCATTATGCGACAGTTCGTTCGCCACCGCACTTTTCGCCTCAACGAGTGGAGCGGTCGCTACTCAGAATTAGCCGATGAATTCTACATCCCCACTCAGTGGCGCGCCGCCGACGCCAAGAATAAGCAAGGCAGCCAAGTCTCTAGCGAGCTGGATCACGCCGCCCTCACCCAAGAAGTAAAAGAAGCCCACGAAAAAGCCTACTCCACCTACCAAAGCCTTTTGCAGAAAGGTGTAGCGCGCGAACTCGCAAGGGCCGTTCTTCCCGTCAGCATTTTCACGGAAGTCTACGTCAACTGCGACCTCCATAATCTAATCCACTTCTTGCAACTGCGGGAAGACGACCACGCCCAAATGGAGATCCGCGAAATGGCCGCAGCCATGCGAGTGGTTGCCGAGAAACTCTACCCCTGGACGTTCGAGGCTTTTCATAAATACCGTTTAGGGGTGACGGATAGAACGAAATCAGCTTAAGTTTAATCATGGCCAAAAAATCCACCCCTAAGAATAGTCTCGCGACCCCACCAACCCCTTCCCCGAAAAAAACCTGCTACCTACCCCTACTCGTCGCAGGAGCCGCAGGTTTCGCTCTCGCTTTTGTCCTGCTCAAGGGCTGCGACAACATGCCCACTTGCCCCATGTACTCTGAGGTCTGCCCCGTCACCTCCACTCTAGAAGTCCTCGAAGCCGATCTACAGCGGGGCGATCTCCCCAAGGCCAAGCAGTCAGCCGCAAAATTAAGCGAATCCCTCGAGCGAACTATGCCCGATCTTGCAAAGATCGCTGATGACATTGCTACCAGCCGCAACTTAGCCGCGGCCAGCGCCAAGGTAGAAGTTCTCAAGAAGAAAATGATGGCGGACATTTCAGCTCTTCCTACTAAGTGATTCCCAAATCTTGGTTAGGACTGATCGGTGGACTGATGCTTTCCCACGGACTAGCAGAAACTACCATGAACCTCGGATCACCCATCCCCGCCCTTAGCGCAAAGGACCAAGAAGGTCAGCAGATCGATCTTGCCGCCTACGGAAAGAATGGGTTCCTCCTTGTCTTTTTTTACCCCAAAGCCAACACCCCTGGTTGCACCGCCCAAGCCTGTAGCCTGCGGGACGGCAACGCCGAGCTTACCCAACGAGGCGTTAAAATCATCGGTATTAGTGCGGATGCGGTCTCATCCCAAAAAACTTTCGCCACCGACCAGAAGCTCCCCTACCCCCTCTTGGCCGATTCGGAAAATAAGATTATCCAAGCCTTCGGGGTCGGAGGTCTCTTCGGCTTTGCCCAGCGCTCCGCTTTTCTCTTTCAGGACGGCAAACTCATTTGGCGAGATCCCAAAGGGTCTACCAAAGACCAAGCCAAAGTCGTCCTCGATCATCTCGACTCCCTATCGAAAAAGTGAAGTCGTTCCGCCAGGAACTCACCTTTCGAGTTCCAAAACGACGCGAGTTGCTCAACATCACCCCGCAGGTCGCCGAGGCTCTTCTCACCTCAGGGATTCAAGAGGGTCTCTGCCTAGTCAATGCCATGCACATTACCGCTTCTGTCTTTATTAACGACAACGAGTCGGGACTCCATGCCGACTTCGAGAAATGGCTCGAATGTCTGGCTCCCGAAAAACCCCATAGCCAATATCGCCACAACGGTGCCGAAGACAATGCCGACGCACACTTGAAACGCTCTATTATGGGTCGGGAAGTCGTCGTAGCTGTAACCAAGGGACAACTTGATTTTGGCCCCTGGGAACAGATCTTTTACGGTGAGTTCGATGGTCAACGCGCTAAACGCGTTCTTATCAAGATCGTGGGCGAATAACCTACTCTTTCCCCCTTCCACCGCCTTCGCAGGAAACCTATAAAAAGTTCATGACCTCTATCTTCGGTAAACGACTGCAGATCTTTACTGGAAACGCCAATCCCGAGCTCGCCCAAAGGATTGCAGACTTCATAAAGATTCCCTTAGGAAAAGCCACCGTATCCACCTTTCCCGACGGCGAGACTTTCGTGAAGTTCGAAGAAAATATTCGCGGCAATGATCTTTTTATTGTTCAGCCCACCTGCCCCCCTACGAACCAAAATCTGATGGAGCTCCTCATCCTTGTGGATGCTGCCCGTCGCGCTAGTGCCTTCCGCATCACCGCCGTCCTTCCCTTTTACGGTTATGCCCGCCAAGACCGTAAAGACCAACCTCGCGTTCCTATTACCGCTAAGCTCGTCGCGAATCTTCTGGTCGCCGCGGGGGTGAACCGTGTCCTTACCATGGATCTCCATGCCCAGCAGATCCAAGGATTTTTCGATATTCCGGTCGATCACCTTTTCTGTGCTCCCATTTTCTACCGCTACCTCAAAGAAAAACAGATTCCTGACCTTGTTGTCGTCACCCCTGATATCGGTGGCATGAAAATGGCCGCCGCCTACAGCCAAATGTTTCACTGTGGGCTAGCCATTGTCAGTAAAAAGCGTCTCAATGCTTCCGAAACCGAAGCCACCCACCTCATCGGGGATGTGAAGGATAAAAACGTCCTTTTGGTCGACGACATCACCGAAACTGCTGGGACCATTTCCTCTGCCGTCGAAATCCTACGAAAACAAGGGGCCAAGGATATCTACGTCGGAATTCCGCACACCGTGCTTGGAAAAGTCGGCATTGAAAGATTGCAGAAACTAAAGATCAAAGAGTTAATTACAACCAATACCACTCCACAACCCGAGATGCTTGGAGTCCCCGCCAAGGTACTTTGCGTCGCCCCCCTACTAGGCGAGGCCATTTTACGGATTCACGAAGGCGAGTCGGTCTCTTCCTTGTTTGAAATCCGAGCAGGCGTCAAAACCTAAAGCCAAGGCCTACTTGCCTAGTACGTAGGCGAAGAGCAGTGGCGCCACAATCGTGGCATCCGATTCAATAACAAACCGCGGGGTTTTTCCGCCAAGCTTACCCCAAGTGATCTTTTCATTGGGTACCGCTCCGGAATACGATCCATAACTGGTCGTCGAATCACTGATCTGACAGAAGTAGGACCAGAGTGGAACACCCGTTTTCCGCAGGTCTTGATGCAACATCGGCACTACGCAAATAGGAAAATCCCCAGCAATTCCGCCTCCAATTTGGAAGAAACCCAAGGGAGTCCCTTGAGTCTTCTGATACCAATCCGCAAACGAGATCATGTACTCGATCCCACTTTTCATGAGGGTAGGCGAGCTGACGTGCTTCTGAATACAGGCCGCAGCAAACATATTCCCTAAAGTGGAATCTTCCCAACCGGGCACAACAATCGGAATATTTTTCTTTGCCGCCGCCATCATCCAAGAATCTTTGGGGTCGATTTGATAAAACTTTTCTAACAATCCCTTTTGCAGAACCTCGTAAAAATACTCATGCGGGAAACGCCGGGCCCCAGCCTGATCATCCCGTTTCCAGAGCTCAGTGACCACTCCTTCAATCCGTCTCATCGCCTCCTGCTCAGGGATGCAAGTATCCGTTACTCGATTAAGATGCTCTTTTAAGAGTTTTTCCTCGTCCTTTGAAGTTAAGTGTCGGTACTCAGGAATTCGTCGGTAGTGATCGTGGGCCACCAAATTATAGACGTCCTCCTCCAAATTCGCTCCCGTGCAACTAATGGCATGAACTTTATCCTGCCGAATCATTTCTGCTAAAGATAATCCTAACTCTGCGGTGCTCATCGCCCCCGCCAGGGTGACCAGCATCCGTCCACCATCCGCAATATGTTTGCGGTAAGCCATCCCCGCATCCTTGACCACCGCCGCATTAAAATGGCGATAGTGATGATCGATAAATTTAGAAACCGGTCCTTCAGACATGCACGATCAGTCTCCCCTTGATCCCAAGAACATGACAAGACTATTCGATATTTTCTCTCCTTTTTTTGTGTCGAACATGGGGATCACAAAAATGATCCATCGCCAAAAAAAAGGACTTTGCGTGCCGGGCTAAAAGAAAACTCAAGAGAGGCGCAGGTAAGACCGTTAAACAAAATATCAGGCGAGGACTCCAATCCGTCCAAAAGCGTAAGGCAAAATACAGCGCCATCCCGCCTAAAGCGACCACCCCGTAATTCACACCCCAGATGGCCAGAAGAAAATAACCAGGCTCCCGCTCAAAGGCATACCCACAAGAGGGACATCCGTCGCTAGGACTAAACCAGCCAGAAAGACTTCTGACTTTTTTCCAAGATTGAAAGAGCGGAGTGTTTCCGCAAGTTGGACAGCGCAAAGCTAAAGCCCTGCGCCCATAAAGTAGCGCTTTTCCAAGTGTTCTGGGAGCCTGGGCCGTCAAATCTCCAATCCCATGCTTCATACGCGGTGATAAGGGTGGCCCGCCCGCCAACTTTCTAGCCGATAAATCTGCTCGAGCAGCACCACCAAAGCTAAATCATGGGAAAGAGTCTGGGGACCTAGGGAGCGCACCACACCGCAACTTGTTCGGAAACTTTCCGAATGCCCATCTGCCCCCCCAATCATCCAGGCGATTTTTGTTCGGCCCGCCCGCTCCCACTGCTCCCACTCCGTCCGCCAATCCTGAGTACTTCGGGCTGGTCCCAACGGATCCAGACAGACCTTCCACATTCCTTTTCCTTTCTCGCCCATTTCCGCTTCCGCGCTTTTGCCCTCGCGAATAAACGAAAGCTCCAGCGGTTGAAAACCATTAACTCTTTTTGTGTACTCGTCCGTCGCTACCCGTGCCCAACCTGTAGGACGACCGACCACGCATACGCGATGCTTCATCGATTTGGCCCTACGATGCTGCACTAAGAATCGCTTCCAGCTCTTCCACACGCGCCGCAAACAAACTCAAAGCCGATTCAATCGGTTCAGGGCTCTCCATGTCAACACCAGCTCGACGCAATGTCTCCAAGGGGGGGCTTGAACCTCCCGAACGAAGAAACTCATGAACCTTTCCGACTGCGCCTGACTTCCCTTGAAGCACCCGCTGGGAAAGTGTCATCGCTGCCGAAAGTCCGATGGCATACTTGTAAACATAGAAAGCACTGTAGAAATGAGGAATCCGCAAGCACTCCAACTCCAAAAGGGGTTCAATTTCAAGAACCTCCCCGAGGTAACTCTCTAAAAGCTCGCGGTAAGCGATGCGGAAAAAGTCCAAAGTTAAGGCCACCCCTTTTTCCTCCGCCAAATGTATCTTTTGCTCATATTCGGCAAACATCACCTGCCGATACAAAGTTCCTCGGATATCATCAATTTGACGGTTCAGAATGGTTGCCCGCAAGTTGCGGTCCTTCTTTGCGGGTCCTTCTAAATAGGCGTGGGTCAAAAGCTCCTCATTAAAGGTCGAGGCCACCTCCGCCAGAAAAATCGGATAGTGGGCGTCTTGAAAGAGTTGAGCACGCTGGCTCATCCAACTGTGCATCGAATGCCCAGCTTCATGAGCTAACGTATAAACATCCGCCAGAACATCCACCCGATAGTTCATCAGGATGTAGGGCGGACTGCCATAACTCCCACTGGAAAAAGCTCCGCTCCTCTTCCCTCGATTCTCATACCGATCCACCCATCGGCCCTCCCCTAATCCCTGAGCTAAAGTCGCCGAGTACTCTTCCCCTAACGGCTCGGTGGCCTGAATGACCAGCGTGGCGGCCTCCGCAAAGGAGGTCTTTTTCTCAGCCACCGCAACGATAGGAACTTGCAGATCAGCTGCCCGAAGTTGCTCCAGCCCTAAGATTTTTTTTCGCAAGCGATGATACCTCTGTAGAGGACCAAGATTCTTCCTCACCACCGCAATGAGGTTATCCACTACCGAGCCGGGAACTCGATCAGGGAAAAGAGCATGTTCTCGAGCCGAGGGATGCTTCCGTGCCCGCGCCCGAAAAACATCTGTCTTCACCGAAGTCGCTAAGGTCGATGCAAGGGAGAAAGCGTGGCTTTCAAACTCCTTATAATATTTTTGCCACGCTTGTCGACGGACCTCAGTCGAACGGCGCTGAAGCAAAGAGGCAAATGTCCCATGGGTCAGCTCCACCTCCCGCCCGTCTTCGTCCCGAACCAGCCCAAAGCGGAAATCTACGTTGGTTAGCTGGGAGAATATCTCATCAGCACCGCCCAGCGCTGGGCATGCCAAGGTCAAGAGACGCTCCTCTCCTTCAGGCAGAATATGCGGTCGCTGGCGCCGTATTCGCTCTAAGCTTCCTTTCCACTCTACCAAACAAGGTTGCTCCAATAACTTACCCCACGCATCGTCTTCTATCCTCATCAACTCAGGAAGGAACCACGCCATCTCTTCGCTCAACCGAGTTAGCAGGAACTCCAAGCGTAAAGCCCGATCTCGCGCCGAACCGTCCGCTCCATCCTCGGCCACTTTTAAACTAGCGTACTGACCCAATCGCTCCGCCAGTAGATCGATCTCCTTCTCTTTCTCTAAGGCGCCGAGCAAATCATCTCCCTTAGCCAGATGCCCTTTCCACTTCATCATGACCCCTTCATAACTACGTAACCGTTCCAAATCCTTCTCCCAATCTGCCGAAGTGGCGAAAAGCGGTCGCAAATCCCAAGTGTCTGCTTCCGCCACCTCATGCCTCTGCTTCAGGGCTTGCGCGGGAAGTACCGTTGAAACTATGGATGCCACCCAAAGAGATTGCTCCAGGACACGACCGCGCACCATCTTCACCTCCGCTTGCCGTCCGCCTTCTTTTCCTTCAATCTGTCTCAATGACTGAGGCCTCTTTTTTTGCGCAACGGGGAGCTAGCCGCGTTACCCCAAAAATTATGCAAAACCTTTTACACCGCCTCCCCATGCTCAA
>CAMCNF010000078.1 GCA_945876115.1 Verrucomicrobia subdivision 6 bacterium
ACCTCCGCAATCGGTTGCGAAACTATCGTCGCACCCATCGAAATATATCCACTGGTCAATCCCTTGGCTAAAATCATTAGATCAGGCTCCAAATTCCACATCGTGCTCGCAAACCATCCCCCCAATCGACCAAACGCCGTGATCACCTCGTCCGCCACGAACAGAATCTCGTACTCCCTAGCCAACCTCCGCATTGCCAATAAATATCCCGCCGGCGGCACGATTACCCCACCCGCACCCTGGACCGGCTCCAAAAACATTGCTCCAATCGTCTCAGGTCCTTCCTTTTCAATTAGTTTTTTCGTCGCCGCCACACACTCCTCCCCATACGCCTCCGCCTCCTTTTCCCGACCGACCGCATAGGCGTACGGCGCGGGTGCATGCAAAAATCCTGGTAGAGGCAATCCATACGGACTCTGACAGCTCGGCAGTCCCGTCATACTCGTCGTCGCCAAGGTCACTCCGTGATAGGCAAAATCCCGCGTAAGAATCTTCGTCCGCTCAGGTTTCCCCTTCAAAATCTGATACTGCCGAATAATCTTTAATGCGGTCTCATTCGCCTCCGATCCAGAATTACTAAATACCGCATAGTTCAAATTCCCAGGAGCCATCCGACCCAACCGATCCGCCAACCGCACCGCTGGCTCTGTCGTAGAATTAAAAAAACTCGGGTAAAAAGAAAGCTTCTGCATCTGCTTCGCTACCGCCTCCACAATCTCCTTTCGACCGTACCCCACATTCACACACCACAACCCCGCCAATCCATCCAGCAACTTTCCCTCCTCCCCCTGCAAATAACAGCCTACCCCGCTTTCCAGGATATGCGTCCCACTCGGATGCATTGCCGCATGATCGGTGAATGGATGGAGATGATGCGCCCGATCCATTTTACGCAATTCCTCCAAATGGGGAATTGTTGTGGCCATACCAGACCCTAATCCAGTTTTCTAATTTCCGCTAGCCTCACCCTTTTCCCCGCTCGCCCTAGCGCTAGGATTCATTATCCTTTAGACATGGTAATCGGTGTTCCACGCGAGATTAAATCCCACGAATCTCGCGTCGCCCTTCTTCCCTCCGCCGCCTATCTACTCATCCAGCGCGGTCATCAAGTCATTGTCGAAAAAGACGCTGGTCTCGGTTCAGGCTATCCCGACGACCAGTACGTTCACGCCGGCGCCAAAATTGTCCCCAACCATGCCGATGTTTTCGTCGCCGACCTTATCGTTAAGGTCAAGGAACCCCTCCCTGACGAATATCCTCTCCTCCGCTCAGGCCAGATCCTCTTCACCTACCTTCATCTCGCCGCAAATATAAATCTCACCAATGCGCTCACAAAATCTGGCGTCACCGCCGTGGCCTACGAAATGGTCACCCAAGGCAGGCGCCTCCCGCTCCTCGAGCCGATGTCAGAAATCGCCGGTCGTATGTCGGTTATCGTCGGGGCCTACTTTCTCGCCAAACACGCTGGCGGTAGCGGCGTCCTCCTCGGCGGCGTCCCCGGAGTCCTCCCAGGTCGCGTCGTCGTCATCGGTGGCGGTTCATCAGGAATCAACGCCGCCCGCATGGCCACAGGCCTCGGCGCCGATGTCACCATCCTCGAGGTCGACCTCGAACGCATGCGCTTTCTTGATATCACCATGCACACCGCTCACACCCTTTTTTCGAATCAAGCCCATCTCGACGAACTTCTCCCCAACGTCGATCTCCTCATCGGGGCCGTCCTCGTTCCCGGAGCCAAAGCCCCCAAGCTCGTTACCCGCGCCATGCTTCGACGCATGCGCCCTGGCAGTGTCCTCGTCGATATCGCCATCGATCAAGGCGGTTGCGCCGAAACCTCTCGGCCCACTACCCACGACAACCCCGTCTACGTCGAAGAAGGGGTCCTCCACTACTGCGTCGCCAACATGCCAGGCGCCTACGCTCGAACCGCTACCCAAGCTCTAACCAACGTTACCTACCCTTTTATCGAACTCATCGCCGACCACGGCCTCGCCATTGCCACTCAACGCCAACCAGGCCTCCTCACTGGCATCAGCACCCAAAACGGTAAACTCACCTGCCCAGTCGTCGCCGCCGCGCACAAACTTCCCAACCAAGCCCCTACCTTCGTTTGAGTCGCGCCCCAAAACTCATCCCCGCGGATCTCTCCCCTGGCGATCAGCGCTCCGCCAACGCCGATCTGGGTGGAATCGTCTTCCACCTCATCGAATCCGCCGATGACCCTTTCTTTCAAATTGGCTTCGACGCCCTCGCCCAATACTTCGGTCCCATCGGCGAAATGGAAACCCTCTCCGTCCTCCAACATCGCTTCGGTTGGAACACCGCCCAACCCGCTCCCAGCAAACCCCTTTTCCACTACGCTATGATTCTTGCCCTCGATCCCAAAAACCAAGTCGCCGCCGTGCGCGATTACACCGCCATCGTCCACGCGCCCCCAGAACGCGCCGCCGCCACTGTTCACCTTTCCCACCTCTGGATTCATCCCGACTTCCGACGCTCAGGTCTCGCAGGTTGGATGCGCGCTTTCCCCATCGAAACCGCCCGCACTCTCCTCGCTCGCGCCCGTCACGCTCTTCACGCGCCTATCACCCTCGCAGCCGAAATGGACCTTCCCAAGGTTCAAGACCCCGCCAGCGGTATCCGTCTACTCGCCTACGAAAAAGCGGGCTACCGCAAAGTCGATCCCCGTGTCATGCCCTACCTCCAACCCGATTTTCGCGAGCCCGCCGCCATCGACGCGTCGGGCACTCTCCAACCCATTCCCATGACCCCAATCCTTCGTCGCGTTGGCCACGAAGCAGAGTCCTTCGCTCCTGCATCCGAAATCCGCACACTCGTCCGCGACCTCTACGCCATGTACTCCGATACTTTCCGCCCTGCCGATATGGCTCCCCTCTGGGAAAAATGGCGCGCGTACTCGGACGGACCCACCCCCATCCCCCTCCTCCCTCCTTCCCAGCTATGATCGAAGCCTTTCACTCTCCCTCCTCCGCTGCCCCCATCGGGAATCACACCATGCCCATGGAAAAGTTCCAGCTGGTCGCCGATCGCGCCGCTAAAATCTCAGGCATCCGCCTTCTTCTACCCGCGCCAGTCACTCGCGAGGACCTTCTCCGCGTCCACACCGAGGATTATATTCACGCCGTTGAAACCGGAAATCCCCGTGCGCTCGCCGAATCCCAGAAGTTTCCCTGGAGCCCTCAACTCTATCCCTCCGTCCTTCTCACCAACGGCGCCGTCCTCGCGGCCGCCCGCTCCGCTCTCGCCCACGGCATCGCCGCCGCCATCTCCAGTGGATTCCATCACGCCTCCTCCCAACACGGGGAAGGCTACTGCACTTTTAACGGACTTCTCATCGCTCTTGAGAATCTTCGCTCCGCCGGCGCCATTCGTACGGGCGCAGTTCTTGATCTCGATCTTCACTACGGCAACGGGACCGCCTCCCTGCTCCATCATCGTCCTTGGGCCCGCGCCCTCTCCATCTACGGCAACGACTATTGCGACAACCTTAGCTACCGCGATGTCTCCACCCTGCACCACACTGATGGCCCCAATCACCACTCCGTCCCCTTGCCTGCAAAAACCGATGGCCCCCAGCTTCTAGAACTTCTTCAACAAAATCTTCCTCGCCTTCTCCATCCCACCCCGCCCGATCTGCTCCTCTACCAAGCCGGTGCCGATCCCCTCCGCGATGACCCCTACTCCCCTCTCGATCTCGGACCCGCCGACCTCGAAGCCCGCGATCGCCTCGTCTTCGAATTCGCCCGCCGCCACAGCATCCCAGTCGCTTGGACGCTTGCAGGCGGATACACTCGCCCTGTGAAAAAAGTAGTGGATGTTCACCTCGGCACCTTTCGTGCCGCACTTTCAGTCCATGGCTCCTGACCCCACCTCTTGGCAGAACGCCAACCCAGGAGACCTTTCCGATCTCCTCCCAGAAATCTCTGCCTCCCATAGTGAGACCGTTCTCGCCGGCGCCATCGCCGCCGCCCCAGGCTGGGCTGCCACCCCCCTGCCCGAACGTATCGAACTTCTTCGAGCCGCACAAAAAGTCCTCTACGCCCACCAGGAAGAATTAGCCCAAGGCATCTGCCGCGAAATCGGTAAGCCTATTGTCGAAGCCCGCTCCGAATCCGCTGCCCTCGTTACAAAAATCGATTTTGCCATTAGTGACGCCGAACGCTTTCTCACCGAGGAAAGTCCCGACGATTGTCCCCAACCCAGCCGAATCCGCCTGCGTTCACGGGGTCCCACCCTCGTCGTCGGCCCTTTTAATTTCCCCCTCCACCTGAGCAACGGTCCGTCCACCGCTCACCTTCTCGCTGGAAATCCCGTGATTTTGAAACCCTCCCCTCTTGCCCCACACGTTTGTGCCCGATACGCCCAACTCATCGCCCCCATCTTTCCTCCAGGGGTTTTTCAAGTAGCCCAAGGCGGCGCCCATCTCGCCCGCACTCTCGCCTTCGATCCCCGCATTCGTTCCGTTGTCTTTACCGGCTCTTTTTCTGCAGGCCGCGTACTTCTCGCGGAACTCGCCGCCCTCGATCCCGCCAAAGACGTCGCCCTCGAACTCGGCGGAAAAAATGCCGCTATCGTCCTTCGGGATGCTGACTTCTTTCGCGCCGCTAAATCTATCGCCGAAGCTACCTGCCTCACCGCAGGGCAACGTTGCAATGCCACCGCCCGCGTTTTGGTCGAAGCCTCCGTCCTCCCCGCTTTTCTCCGTGATCTCACTCCCGCCTTCCTCCCATATCAACCCAACTGGCCCGCAGATGAATCCACTAAACTTGGTCCATTGACCACCTCCGCTTCTGTCGACCGATTTCGCATCGCCCTGCAACCCATCGATGGCGCTACTTTTGTACTTCCTGGAAAAGTTGTCGAAAAAATCGGCCTAAGAAAAGGTTACTACGTCGAGCCCTGTGTTCGCGCTTGGTCTAATTCTCTCACCTATCTCGCTCACCCCTCTTCCCGTCAGGAGTTTTTTGCCCCTCTCTTAGAAATCGTTCCCGTCGAAGGAATCGAGGCCATCATCTCAGCCCACAACGCAGTTCCCTTTGGACTAACCGCCTCCGTCTTCACGGCTTCCCGCAAAAACTTCGAACATCTAGCCAACCACCTCCACGCCTCAAACGTCTACGCCAATCTCCCCACCACTTTCTCCCCCTCCGCTCTTCCCTTCGGCGGTTGGGGCGACTCTGGAAATCACCACCCAGGTGGGCGAGGTTTCATTCGCTTCGCCACCGACGAACAAGTCCTCCAAGAAGCCCGTGACTCCTTAAGCTAAATCCCCTGCCTCCCCAATCTCCTTTCCTAATTAAAATTCCAAAATCGCACCCTCTTTGCCACTCTCCCTTCCCTAATCAAAAATCAAAAACTCAACATCCAAAATCACCCCCCCCTTCACCTGCACATCGCACACTGAAATACTGCTCGCAGCAAAGATTAGTATATTTGCAAATATACTAATCTTCTTTTTACTCAGCCGAGACCGCCGATGCATTCCCCACTTTTTTCCCAAATCTGCAAGCCCGTAAAAAAGCCCCAAACGTCCTTTCTTCCTCTCCACCTTCCTTTTACCCTTTCTTTATGACTCTCCCCGACTGGCTTACCATGGCCCGCGTCATCACCGCCTTTGTCCTCCTCATTCTTCTCCAAGCTTGTGCCCATCCCCCCGTCCCTGCTTGGACCGCTTGGCTCGCTCTCATCCTCTTCGTCGCCGCCGCCCTCACCGATTGGCTTGACGGACACCTCGCCCGACTCTGGAAAATCGAATCCGACTTTGGTCGCCTCTTCGATCCTCTTGCCGACAAACTTCTTGTCGCCGTCGCCTTTATTGGCCTCCTTGGCGCAGGCCTCCTCCCCGTCTGGTTCGTCTCCCTAGTTGTCGCCCGCGAGTTTCTTATCACTGGTATCCGCCTCGTCGCCGGCCAAAAGGGTGTTGTCCTCTCCGCCGAAAAAGTTGGTAAACATAAAACCGTTACCCAAATGGTCACCGCCATCCTTGCCCTCCTCCTTCTTGCCCTCAACCCCGCCCTGCCCGCAGGACGAATCCTTCTCGAAGTCGCCGTCATTATCACCGCGCTGATCACCGCAGTCTCAGGTCTCTACTACCTCGCACGCAACTATCCACTTCTCATTTCCAACGTGCGCCGATCATGATCCAAGGATTCAAAGAACTCGCCTCCGTCTGCCTCGCCATCGGCCAAGGCCGCCAAACCGTCCTTCTCCGCAAAGCCGGCATCCGCGAATCCACCCACGAAAGCGCATTTTCACCTAAGTCCTTTTATCTCCTCCCCACCCAGTATCATGAAAAAGGCCCCAAATCCCCCTCTCAAGATTTCCCTATTTCCCTTCGTGTTGAGGTCGTTCGTTCAGGTGACTTGATCCACTGGGCTCAAATCGAGAAACTCCTCCCCTTCACCGCCTACGACCCGAAAACCATTCGCGAACACTTCGATTCGCGTGACGAAAAACTTCTCCACTTCGCCCAGATCCAATCATTCACCCTCTCCCCCGTCTGGAACCTGCCCCACTCCCCCGCCCTCTCCGGTTGCCGCTCTTGGTTCGAACTCCCCCCACCTCCCTCCAACCTCACCGAATCCCCTATCTCCACCAACGAAGCATCCCGCCAAACCGCCCTTCTACTTTCATGAATCTCGAAGACACCCATCTCGACGTTCTCCTCAAAGCCCAAAAAGCCCAAGGTATCACCGATCGCGATCTCGTGAAACTTGCGGAGATTACTGTCCCCGACCTTAATAATCTACGAGCAGGACGACGTGAACCCACCGCCATGGAAAAAATCGCTCGCGTACTCAACCTGCGACCCGAAGCCATCATTGATTTAGCCAACGGTCACTGGACCGCACCCGCCGCCGCCTTGCCCCCCCACGTCCTTCAGTTCACCACCCCGTTCGCCGATATGACAGTGAACCACTACCTCGTCTGGGATCCGAAAACTCTTATCGCGGCCGCTTTCGATACTGGGACTAATGCCGATCCTCTCTTCGCCGCACTCGAACGACATAAACTTACCCTCGCCAAAATTCTTCTCACCCATGCCCACGGGGATCACATCCTCGAACTCGACCGAATCGTCGAACGCACTAAAGCCATCGCTTTCGCCCCCGAAGCCGAGCCCCTCCCAGGCTGTAAACCCGTCACAGATAACCAACGATTCAAAATCGGCGGACTAACCCTTATCGCCCACACTGTTCCTGGGCATTCCCCTGGTGGAACGGTCTATGAAATTATGGGATTAGAAAACCCGCTTGCCGTTGTTGGCGATGTTCTTTTCTCTGGCTCCATCGGTGGCAT
>CAMCNF010000079.1 GCA_945876115.1 Verrucomicrobia subdivision 6 bacterium
GCAAGAAGTTGGCTGAGGGAATCGGCGGGGATTCGGCGGATGGCGTCGTCGGGTTTGATGAGCTTTTCTTTAACCATTTCGACGGCGATACGGACGGCGGCGAAGCCTGTGCGTTTTCCGTTACGGGTCTGGAGCATGAAAAGGCGACCTTGCTCGACGGTAAACTCGAAATCTTGCATGTCGTGGAAGTGACCTTCGAGGGTGTGGCGGACATCTTGGAGTTGGCGGAAGACTTCCGGCATTTCGACCTGAAGTTGGGCGACTGGCTCGGGGGTACGGACACCAGCGACGACGTCTTCGCCTTGGGCATTGAGAAGGAATTCCCCGTAGAGAACTTTTTCTCCTGTGGCGGGATCTCGGGTGAAGGAGACACCTGAGCCGCTATCATTGCCTGTGTTGCCAAAGACCATGGCTTGGACGTTGACGGCGGTACCCCATTCGTGGGGGATGTTGTATTTGCGACGATAGACGATGGCGCGGTCATTATTCCACGAACCGAAGACTGCGCCGACGGAGCCACGGAGCTGTTCGCGAGGATCATCGGGGAAGTCTTTGCCTGTCCGTTCTCGGATGAGTTTGCGGAATCGATCAGTAAGGGTGCGAAGTGCGGAGGCATCCAGTTTGGTGTCGGCGATATGAGGATCCTTGGGATGGAGCTCTTTTTTGAGATTCTCGATGACGACTTCGAATGGATCATGGTCTTCGCCGGGTCGCTTTTGGACGCCCATAACGACATCGCCGTACATCTGGAGGAAACGGCGGTAGCAGTCGTAGGCAAAACGTTCGTTACGACTGCGTTCGGCGAGGGCACGTACGGTTTTGTCGTTGAGACCGAGATTGAGGATGGTGTCCATCATCCCTGGCATGGAGTCCCGGGCGCCTGAGCGGACGGCGAGAAGGAGGGGATTGACTGGATCGCCGAGTTTTTTGCCCATGGAGTGCTCGATCTTGGCGATGGCCTCGTCGATCTGCCGTTCCAAGGATGGGGGGTAGGTGCTCTGGTTCTCGTAGAAGTAGGTGCAGACGTCGGTACTGATGGTGAAGCCTGCGGGAACTGGGAGGCGAATTCTGGTCATTTCGGCGAGGTTGGCCCCTTTACCGCCGAGGAGGGCCTTCATCTTGCCGTTACCGTCCGCTTTGCCGCTACCAAAGGAGTAAACGTACTTCACCGACTTGCGAAAGAGTGGTTTCTTAGGTTTCGAAGGCTTTGTTTTAGTTGGCATGGTGTGAAGTGGAGCGAAAATAAATGCCAGCCAATTGGGTTTTTTGCAAGCTTGATCAGGCTTGTTTTGCGGGAAGGGGGGAAGCGGGTGGGCGAGATTTCCAGGAAGATTCTTGGAAGGCGAAGACTTTTTTTAAGCCTTGTTCCGCGAGGGTGAGGAGGGATTGGAATTCGTCGCGGCTAAAGTCGTGTTCTTCGCCGCCCGCCTGAACTTCGACAAGGCGACCCGCTCCAGTCATGACTACATTCATGTCGACTTGGGCGTCGCGATCTTCGGGGTAATCCAGATCAAGTATGACTTGATCTTTGAGGAGGCCGACGCTGATGGCGGCGACGGGGGTACGGAGGGGATCGGCGGTCATGCGCCCTGCGATTTGCAGGCGTTCAACGGCTCGGCGCAGAGCGAGGCAGGCTCCGGTGATGGCGGTGGTACGGGTGCCGCCGTCGGCCGCGAGCACATCGCAATCAATCCAGAAACTACGGGGTCCGAGTGCGGTGAGATCGACCACGGCGCGAAGGCTACGACCGAGGAGACGCTGAATCTCGGTGGAACGTCCGTCGACCTTACCGCGAGAAGAGTCGCGAGCTTTGCGACTGGGGGTCGAAGCGGGAAGCATGGAGTATTCCGCAGTGAGCCAACCCCCTGGAACGTTCTGATCTTTCATCCAGCGGGGAACGGCTTCGTCCACACTGGCGGTGCAGATCACCTCGGTTTTGCCGCAGCGCAGAAGGACAGATCCGACGGCATGAGGGGCGATATCCCAGGTGCAGGATAAAGGGCGCAGATCGGAAGCGGAACGGCCATCAGGACGGGTACTCATTTAGAAAGATCCTCGGCAGAACGGACGGTGTTGGAAAGAAGAAGTGCAATAGTCATTGGACCGACCCCTCCTGGATTTGGGGTGATGGCACCTGCGATGGTGGAGACGGAGGCGAAATCGACATCCCCGACGAGGCGGTATCCGCGAGCGTTGGTGGCATCGGAGATTCGGTTAACGCCGACATCGATGACGGTGGCACCTGGGCGAACATGTTCTTTGGTGAGAAAGAGGGGGCGCCCGATGGCGGCGACGAGAATATCGGCTTGGCGGGTAAGAGAGGGTAGGTCGACGGAGGCGGAGTGGGCGAGGGTGACGGTACAGTCTGCTCCTGGGGATTTACGTGCGAGTAGAGTGGCGAGAGGACGCCCGACGATCTGGCCGCGACCCAAGATGACGGCGTGCTTTCCTGCGGTGGGGATTTTGCCGAGGCGGAGAATTTCTAGAATTCCTGCGGGAGTGCAGGGGAGAAAGCCGGTGGGATCGCCGAGTAAAAGTTTTCCAAAGTTGAGAGGATGGAAGCCGTCGACATCCTTTGTCGGAGAGACGTGGGCATAGACTGTGTCGTTAGGGAGGGCCGAAGGGAGGGGGGACTGAATAAGAATACCGTGGACGAGGGGATCGGCGTTGAGAGAGTCGATTTCATGGAGAAGGGAGGACAGGGTGGTGGTGGCGGGAAGAACGAGAGTGTGACTGGCGATGCCGACTTCTTTGGCGCGTGCTTCTTTGCGGGCAACGTAGGCGCGGGAGGCGGGGTCTTCCCCAACGCGAATAAAGACAAGTTTAGGGGTGACGCCTCGTTTGCTGAGGGCGGAGACGCGAACTGCAGTTTCGCGGTGAATCGAACTGGCGAAAGCTTCTCCATCGAGGATATGTGCGGGCATGGGAAAATATTGCAACGAAGGAGGGTAAAGTGGAACTAGGAAAGTTTGCGGAAGAGGGGAATGGGAAGGCCAGGCGGCGGTTGAACGATTTCCATGCCTGGACGGGATGCGGCGAGGGCGGAGGCGAACCAGGATTGGGCGTCGGGGTCGCCATGAACGAGTAGAACGCGGGAGGGTTTAATGTCTTCGGTGACCCAGTGGAGAAGGTCTTCCCGGGTAGCGTGAGCGGTGAGGTCGAAGTGGCGGACTTCGCAACGGACGGGGAGAGAACCGCCCTGTTCGCCCCAGTCGACTGTGCCTCCTTGACCTGCTTTGCGAAGAAGGCCAGCGGGGGAAGAGGGTTCGGTATAACCGACGAAGAGGATGGAGTCGTGTTCCCGAGGAAAGAAAAGGCGCGCGATGGTATGGCTAGTAGTTTTGGGAGTCATCATGCCAGCGCTGAGTAGGTAAATATGGCCTGCGCGGAGTCGAAGGCTGGGCAAGCGGCGGGGGTCGAATGTTTCGGGTTGGGCTTCTGGGATAAGACGGAAGTTTGCGTGTTGGCGAGGGGCGAGGGTCCGTTGACGGTCGTAGACTTCGGTCATGGCTCGGCCCAATCCACCGATGTAAACGGGGGCGGAAGGAATTTTACCTTCGAGGCGGGCATGGTGGAGAAGGGTGATGACTTCTTGAGTTTTGCCCATGGCGAAGACGGGCATGAGGACGGCTCCACCGCGCTCGAAGGTGGTGCGAATGGCGGTGAGGAGTTCCTCTTCAAAGTAGGCGCGATCTTGGCCAGGGATGGCGGGTTGAGCGCCGCGGGTTGTTTCCATGATCAAAGTATCGAAAGGGCCGGTGGGAGTTTGGCAAGGCAGCATAAGGGATTGGCGTTGGAGATTGAGGTCGCCGGTGTAGAGGGCGCGGCGTTCTTCGGCGCGGATTTCGGTAAGGACCGAACCGAGGACGTGGCCGGCATCATGAAAGACAAACTCTAATTCGGAGGAAGAGTCGGCGCGGAAGGGGCGATTGAGCGGAGCGAGTTCCCAGGTGACGGCAGAATCGTCTACCGTGCGGTGGGTATAGAGAGGGTAATCCATGCGGCCCAGTTCCCGTCGTTGGCGGGTCATGACATTGACAGAATTATGGAGAAGGGGTTCGGCCAGTGCGGCGGTGGCTGAGGTCATAAAGACTTTGGCGTGGGGATGAGCTTGGGAGACGAGGGGAAGAGCACCAATGTGGTCGTGGTGGGCGTGGGAAAGTATGATGGCGTCTAGATCTTGAGGAATCTGATCAAGAAGAGGGGTGGCATCCCATCCGTCACGGCGTGGGTGCATTCCCGCATCGAGCATAACTGAAGATTCTCCTTTCTGGATAAGGTAGGAGTTGGCCCCAATTTCTGGGGCACGGGTTAGGTTTGTGAAGGTGACCATGGAGTAGGGGCGAAGAGAAAGAAGGGCAACCGCTGGCTCAGGGCGTACCCCGGAGCTGGGCTAAGACTTGAGCGGGGAGCTGATTTCCAGGAAGGGCTGCGCGACCTGCAAGCCAATCGCGGGCGATTTGGCCGCGGCGTTGGTTGAGGAGTTGTGCAGAGATTTTAGGAAGGGTGGTAGCGGCGACTGCTGCGGGAGCCGGATCCCGTTTGACTAAATACACAGCGAGCAGGCCGGTGGGAGTGCGAAGAAACGGGCTGACGCGCTGTGGATCCATTTGGGCGACGGCTTGGCGAATTCTGTCCGCATCGGGAAAGGTGAGGGGTTTATCGTCGGCGGGGGCAAAGACGGGTATTTTTGTGGGGGTAAGCTTTGCCGATTGAGCGATTGCTTCCCATTTCTGTCCGCTGGCGAGGCCTGCATTCGCGCCTTGGATAAAGGCTTGGGCTTGTTGGCTGGCCAACTGGATCCGAGCCATTTCTTGCCAACGAGTGCGGACTGCGGCGGTAACTTCGGACAAGGGGCGCAAGCGCCCAGGTTGCGCTTCGCGGAGGTGGAGAACGAAGAAGCCATTTTTCGATGGAAGAAAATCGCTTACTGGGTCTTCGGCTGTGAGAGCGAAGGCGGCTGCGGTGAGCCGAGGATCGGTTTCACCTGGGAATGGGGTTTCAGTGGGGGCAAAAGGTCCGTAGGTGCGTGGGTTAAGTTTAGCGGCGACGGCGGCAGTGGAGAAGTCTGGGCGTGATTTTCCCTCGGCTAGATTGAAGAACTGTGAGGTAAAGGCGAAAGCCGCCTCGCCAGCTTTAGCCCGAGATTCTTCGGTCGAGGCCCCTGCAAGAAATTCGACGATCTCGACCGTTCGGCGTGGGGGAATAGTAAACTCGGATTCTCCTGCCTTATAGAAAGATTCCAGATCTTGTTGGGTTGGCTCAGGGGGTGTGATGGTGGCGGGGTCCCAGCGGACGACTTGGACTTCGACCGGGCCAAAGAGGCGGAGCAAACGGGTTTCGGCTTCGTTGGGCATGACCACGGCGGTGGAGGTTAGGGCGGTGAGGAGTTGGCGGGTGCGCACTTCATCGGCAATGGCTTGGTTGAAGCGTTCTCCACTGAAACCCTGTGGGGAGAGGAAGTTCGCGGAGAAACGTTGAAAGAATTCGGGGTCGTACTGTTTATCTTTTTGGAAGAGAGGGTTTTCCTTGATGGCACTGATCAGTTGAGCTGGCTGCGTTTCGAGCTGGGCGGAGTCGGCCGCTTGGATTTGGAGGAGGCGGATCCACGTTTGAAAATTCAAAAGCTCATTTTGCTCAGCGGCGGGGATACGACCTGTTTCCAAGGTGATCTCGAGCAAGGATTGACGTTGTGCGGCGACGAATTCGTTTAGGGTAAGAGTTCGGCCATTGATCTGTCCCATGCTTTGGGAAGCTGGATCGACGCCTCCTTTTGGGGTCCAATTCCCAAAGAATATGAAAGAGACGCCGACTACGGCGAGGAGGATCAAAAGGAGACCTTTTAACTTATCATGGAGGAAGGTGATCATCATCGTTTTTGGCTTGTCAGGGGGGTCGGAGGGAAGCGCAAAATGAGAGGATGCGCCAATTTTCTTCCTTTGTTGTAATCGGGGTATGGGTGCTTTGTCATAGTTCTTGGGGGGAGGATCAGATTCGGTTGAAAAGTGGGGAGGTTCTGCGGGGTACGGCGACCAAATTTGATGAGGGATCGATGACCCTTACCTTTAAATTCGACAAGGGAACCTTGGGGTATAGCCAAGCCGATCTGGCCGAGGTGATTTTGGTGGAGCGACCTGGCGTGGTGGAAGGGAGGAAAGCGTTCGCGGAGGGCAATTTGGATGAAGTTGTTACCAATTGGAAGGGGCCTGTGGGTGAGTTCATGGGGATAGATAGCCCGTGGGTATTGGAGTGCACGGGTGGCTTGGGACAAACCTATCTTGCGCAGGGCAAAGTTGCGGAGGCCGAGAGTCTTTATGGAAAGATGAAAAAGTTTTATCCCACGGGTTCAGCGGCCCTGCGGGCGGAAGTGGGGTTAGCCGAGGCGACATCGGGGCGGGATGTGGATGGGCTGCTCAAAAAACTGGACGAGTTGAAGGGGCAACTTAAAGAAAGTCTCCGTCCTCTCCGTGCGGATCGTGAAGGATTGGCGGAGTTCTATTTTTCGCGGGGTGGGGCTTATGAAAAGAAGGGGGAGGTAAAAAAAGCGTTGGAGGATTATTTACGGGTGAGCGCTCTTTATCCTGACCCTCCTTCCCTTGGGCAGAGGGCGGAAAAAAAGGCTCAAGCTCTCCGCTTGGCTAACAAAGACCTCGTCACCGACTAAGTTTTTGCCTTACTCTTTGGCTCTATGAAAAAGATCAGTTTCAGTTCACTCGCACTTACGCTGATGACTTGGTTTTGCCTTGGATCGACGCTCCTAGCGGAAGAGGCGGCTGGAGAGAAAAAGCAGACGGTTTGGGAGATGTTTCATGGGGGAGGGCTCGTTATGTACCTCCTGTTGGTTGCTTCGATTTTGATCATGGCCTTTACGATTGAGGCCTTTATTAAGATTCGGATGGGCCGCTTGGCTCCTCCTGCGGTATTGGCCCAGCTAAAGGATGCGATTGTTTCTGGGAATTATCCCTTGGCCCATCAGGTCTGCACGGCCAATCCATGCTATTTAGGGAAGATCGTGCAGGCAGGGCTGGAAAGGCTGGGGAGGGGGAGGGAAGCAGTTGAAACAGCAGTGGGCGATACAACGGCCAAGGAACTCAATGGGATTAAGGCTAATATTCAGTATCTTTCCGTCATTGGGGTGGTTAGCCCGATGGTCGGTTTGACTGGAACCGTGGTGGGCATGATCAAAGCGTTTAAAACACTGGGTTCATCGGGGGCGGCCAATCCGGCTGCTTTAGCGGA
>CAMCNF010000080.1 GCA_945876115.1 Verrucomicrobia subdivision 6 bacterium
AAAGATTTTACCCGAAAATAGACCGAGCCTCCTGCCTCGTAAGCATGTTTTCCTTGAACCAACTTCTCCACAAGAGCGATCTGCTGAGGAACGAAGTCGGTCGCTTTCGGTTCCTTCATGGGAGCAACCAACCCAAGAGCGTGCCCATCCTTCTCGAAAATATCCGTCCATTTACGTGTAAACGCATCCAAGGATAATTTTGCCTCCCGAGCACCACGAATGGTCTTGTCGTCCACGTCGGTCAGATTGCGCACATGCTCAATCTTTCCACCTGCCGCCGTCCAAACACGACTAAGCAAATCCTGGATGATAAAAGTCCTAAAGTTACCAATGTGGGCTGGTCCGTAAACCGTGGGCCCACAGGCATAAAACTTCAGCGTCTCCCCATTCGAAGCGCTCAAAGCTTGAACTTGCCTCGTTGCAGTATCAAAAAGCCTAACTTCGTCCATTACTCATCGTACGCATTCTTGGGAAAAACTTAAATCATTTCTCGATTCAAAAAATGGCTTCACTTTATCCGTTTATCACCTCTTTTGATTCGGTTTTAAATCCAGCTGGTGGTACGATTTTGCTACATTTTAAACAATGGAAACGTCCAGCTTTCATCACACCCTCATGACCGCCTTCTCCTTGGGCATGGTAGTTTTCCTTAGCCCCGAAGCGTTTGTTCTAGGGTTACTCATGGCCGCCCACAAAACTCGGGCCCGTCTCAACTCCGTCGTTTTCTTTTTAGGTTCAGCCATCGGTCTTTTTCTCGCAATTGGGCTCGGCCTCTGGATTACCCCCACCACCACCCCAGGCGTTGAGCATGCATCATGGCTTCGATTTGCCGTTCGCGCGGGGCTGGGATCGGCCCTTCTTTATCTTGGAATTTTCCGCGCCTGGCAGTATTTCACAGGAAAGGATGACCGCGTACCCAAAACCAAGACACCCCCTCCCCCATGGAAGGCAAAACTCCTCTCACTCTTGCCCTCGCTTAACTCGGAATCGACCTTCCCCATCAACGCCTACTACCTAGGCAGCACATTCTTAATCGGTCTCTTCACCACCGGACTTCACCCCAAAACATCGATTCTTGCCATCACCATGGGACACCAGATCACCCTTGCAAGCGGCGACGAAGCCAAAATCCTTGGCTTTGCTCTTTTTTCCGTTCTCGCACTCTTGCCTGTGGCCTTTCCCTTATTTCTAGCTCTATTCCATCCCCAAGCAGGGCCCCGCATGAAAGACAAGTGCACCGCTCTTCTAGAAGAACATGGCCGCTGGGTGGCCTCAATCATCTGTATCATCTTTGCTCTCCTTCTTTGGCATGACGCACTGAAAGTCATGCCCCGCTGAAACTCGCCTGCGGGTGATTCTTGACCTAAGATGACTCTTGCTTGTGAAAGAAGAACACCCAGCATCCATTCCGATTCGGCCTCGCAGGATTCGTCGCACTGCAGCCCTTCGTCGTCTCTTTTCTGAGACCTCTGTAGGCCCCGCCCACTGCATTGCCCCTCTCTTCGTTCAAGAAGGAACTCGCTCCACCTCCATTTCTTCCCTTCCTGGCCATTTTCGTTTCTCGATTTCTGACCTACGACGCGAGGCAGCTCGCCTCGCTCGGCGTGGCATCGGAGGCATCGCCCTCTTTCCCTGCCTTGCCCAAAACCTTCGCACAGCCAACGCCAGTGCTGCCTACAACCCAAAAGGCCTCATCCCACGAACTCTTCGCGCCTTGAAAAAAGATCTCCCTGACTTTCCCCTGTTTGCCGACGTCGCCCTCGATCCCTACACCTCCCACGGTCACGACGGAGTTCTCAATCCCTCAGGCCAAGAAGTGGATAACGACAAGACCATCCCTCTCCTCATCAAGCAGGCCCTCGTTCTGGCCGAGGCAGGAGCCGACTTCGTTGCCCCATCCGACATGATGGACGGCCGAATCGACGCGATCCGCCGCGCCCTCGACCTTTCGGGATTCACCTCCACGGGAATACTTTCTTATGCCGCAAAGTTCGCCTCCTCGCTCTATGGACCCTTCCGTGACGCGGTCGGAAGTACCCAGTCCGCTGGTACTAACTCACTCGATAAGCGCGGCTATCAAGCCGATCCAGCAAACCGCCGAGCTATTTTGCGGGACGCTCTCCTCGATGAAGCAGAGGGTGCAGACATTCTCATGGTCAAACCTGCGGGTCCCTATCTCGATATCCTTCGTGATTTACGGGAGAGTACCCACCTTCCCCTTGCGGCTTACCAGGTCTCTGGTGAATACGCCCAGATTCACGCCGCCGCTCAAAAAAGCTGGACTGATTTACGAAAAACTAGGGATGAGTCCCTTCTTTCGATTCGTAGAGCCGGAGCTGACATCATCTTCACCTACTTCGCTAAGGACTTCTAGTCGTTCTCGTGGAATCATAGTACCAGCCCATCAAGGTGCTGGTCTAAATGCTCAAACCGATATACCTCGATCGGACTAGGTTTAGGCTTCTTGGGTAAAGACCCAGCGTGTGCAGGTTGCTGAGCCCCGGGTGTGAAGTCGCCGTATCAAATATCGGCTGGTACAAGGATAGGATTGCTTAAGGGAGGTTGATATTGCAGCTCTTCGTTGTTCGATTTCGTTTTGCGATTGTATTATTTAGATTGGGGTGGCGCTTGTTCCTCGATGATTTTGATCGGACTTTCCCTTCTCTTTTTGAGGCCACTTTTGTAACAAGGGACTTGTACATCACTGCAGTTAGCTCCCCAATCTCATGCTGATGCAATTCATCCTTCGTCACATCCATCTCCATTGAGATAAAACCGCTCAAATGCCCATTAATCTCATGAATCGGCTCTAAATGAATTTCCACCCAATACGGCTCTCCGCTTTTCTTGTAGTTGACCAAGCGGGTCCGGACAGGAACTTGGTGGTGTATCGCATGATTCAGAACTTCCCTGGGTCTTTTTTCTGTTAGCTCACCACTCAGAATATGCCCCGGCTGTCTCCCTAGAAGTTCGTCCGAATTATAACCACACATTCGCGTAAACGCGGGATTTACCCAAACAATAAATCCGCCCGCATTGGCGATCACGATCGATAAATCGGTATGAGCTGCCCAACGTTCAAGCACCATACCAAGAGGGTGACTCTCCACATCCTGCTGCTTTAGGTTATTCATTTTGATTATTTGTTATATTAACTCCTTCTTTTAATTAGAATTATTCAATAGCTTCCAAGATAAGCAAGCTAATAATAGCATTTATTATTGTTGCTACTATAGGCCTTTTTAAGCCAAATTCTGAGACACATTTGCACCGCTTCTTGTAAGGGTGAGTATCCTGAAACCCCTGAAGGCTCGTACGCAGAAGACTAACCGCCCGTGAAGGAGATTAGTTCACCGACTGAGAAAAACGCAGGATCCCCTTCTCCGCATCGTAATTTAGAATCCTCGTCTTCCCCGTCTTTTTATTCGTCACACTGATCATCGCTGTATTACCGCTTTGATTGACTGAGGAAACGTCCTCATCGTTCCTTCCGATCGTCGAGGTCCATCGGGTGATTCCGTTTGTACTTAAGCCAGCAATATGATGATCATCTTTCTTCACCACAATCGTCAGCCCCTTATCCGCGGCAATCCCCAAGGCAGCTCCCAACACAACTACGGTTAAAAAAGTTAATCCAGGAGCCAGCCGAGACTGAAACAAGATCATCTCTTCAAGAGGACCAGAGCTGCCACTACAAAGATATTTAAAAAAGACAAGGGAATGAACACCTTCCAACCCAAGTTCATCAACTGATCGTATTTAAAGCGAGGCAGAGTCCAGCGGATGACGATAAAGAACCCGATGAAAACAAGTATCTTCGCTAAGAAGACTCCAATCGAAATAAATCCAAACCACCAAGGTAAAGCATATCCAGCAAGGAACGAAGGCAAGGCAACCCCGTAGAAGGATTCGGGCATTGGTAAGCCATTAAACCACGGAAGCGGCAAACTCCACCCTCCAAGGAACAGGGTGACCATAATGGCTGAGGCGGACACCATCGCCGCGTACTCTCCAAGGAAAAATAAGGCAAAGCGCATTCCCGAATACTCAGTGTGGTATCCACCGACCAACTCGGTCTCAGCCTCTGGCATGTCAAAAGGCAAACGATTCGTCTCCGCAAAGGAAGCCACTAAAAACACCACAAAAGAGAAAGACAAGGACAGTCCGGTTAAAATACCCACCCATCCCCCAGCAAGATGGGGCAACGCTAACCAACCATGCGCTACCTGATACTCGACAATCTTCCCAAGATTAAGTTGCTGGGTGACCAAGAAGATCGGCACCACCGACGCTCCCATGGCGATCTCATAGGAAATAATCTGCGCTGAGGAGCGTATTCCACCCAGAAAAGGATATTTGGAGTTAGAGGACCACCCCGCCAGGACAATACCGTACACGCTCAGGGAAATGATCGCGAAAACGAAGAGGAGTCCAATATCCAGATCTGCGACCACCCCGCTAATCCGGAACGCCTGAATCGTAGCCCCATCTAAATGCAAAGGCGTGGCTAACCATGTGGCAATCGGTCGAAGATCGAACCCGGGCGCAAAAGGAATTACGGATACCGTCACTAAGGCCGGAACCATGGCAAGGATAGGAGCCAGATTGAAATAGAGCTTGTTCACCGAAGCCGGCACAAACTGCTCCTTGAGCAGAAACTTCATCGCATCGGCTAACCCCTGCCCTAACCCAAAGATTCGAATATTGGTAAAAGGGATGCCTACTCGGTTGGGCCCTCGGCGATCCTGCATCCAGGCACTCAACCGTCGCTCCGCCGTGACACTTCCAGGAACCATAACCAGAACCACCCCGGCAACCGCCATCGCCTTCAATAGCGAAGCCAGAACAAAAACTACGTCAGGACCATTAAAAATCACCACGTCAATCTATCTCCCCTCTTGCCTTCGCCAAGACCAGTTTCTCCCTGTCGCTTCATGGTTAACAAAAAAACTGCCATTTCGTCCCCTGACCTACTTGGAATCTGCCCGCACCTTTAATCTCGAAGCCAAACCCGCCGCCACCAGAAGCAATACACTCGCAGTCACAAAAGAAGACGTGAAAGTGCCAGACGAGGCTTTCAGCATCTGCTGAACTCGGCTCAAGACGAAACCTCCCACCCCCCAGGCGGTAAACAGTATCCCGTAATTCACCCCGAAGTTCTTTAGTCCATAAAGATCCTTCGTGAAGGCTGGAAATAAAGCCAGGTTCGCCCCGTAGTTAAACCCAATAGCCGTTGCCAAAAAGACAATCAGCATGGGAAAGTTGCCACTCTCCGTCACAGGCACGGCCAGAGCCATACAAGCCGCCTGCAGGAGCGTCACCCCAAGCAAGGTCCCCTTCCTTCCTATTTTATCCGAAACCAACCCCGCAACTACTCGCCCGGCCGCATTCCCAAGTGCCAGCACCACCACCGCAAGAAAAGCCATCTCTCCCATACTTTTCTTTGCCATCCCATTGATACTGCTGATCACCATCAAACCAGAACCCGAAGCGATAAAATAGACCATCCAAAGAAGATAGAAATCGCGCGAAAAGAAGAGTCTGCCTGGCTCAACCGATCGCTCCTCACCTCCCACCAAAACACCACCCAAAGGCTTCTGGCTGTCAGGATTCTTTAGAAAGGTGGCAAACCCACAAACTGCCAAAAGAAAAAACACCGAATAGAAAGTCGTCGCCAAAGAAACTCCGCCTCTCCGCAAGAGTGCATCGGTCAGCGGAGCGATATAGAGAGGCGCCAGCCCAAATCCCGCTACTACTATCCCTGCGACTTTCCCTGTCTGCGATGCGGGAAACCACTTCAAGGCAGGAGGAGTCGCCGCAGAATACCCAAAGCCGATACCGATCCCCGCCAGAACCCCGAAACCCAGTACCCAGTTCAGATACTGAGTACTCTGCGAAGCGATCCCCAGCCCCAGCGCTACCAGAACTCCTCCAGCCATTGCGGTTCTCCTCGGCCCGAATCGGTCCTGACACCGCCCACCAAGAATCATTACAAAAGAAAATACCAAACAGCAGACGGCGTAAGGATCATTCAGCTGTTCAGCGCTCCAACCGAAATTTTTTTCGATCGCACTCTTGAATATGCTCCATGCGTAGAGAATCCCAAGGGCTAGATTAATTCCTGTCCCCGCCGCCGCCACTCTCCATCCAGGGTTCAACTTCACCCCGTCGTCCGTAGGCCAGCGGCTATCGCCGCAATCGTTTGCCGCAACTCACCCAAAAGCTTCTCAGATGCAGGGTCTCCTCCCTGATCCGTACCTCGCCACTGCCGCAATAGATCCACCTGTCGGCGGTGAAGCGCACGCAAAGGAGTCACTCTCCGCTCCACTGTAAAACGAAAGCGGGGACGTCGAGATGCCAGCGACTCGTCAAATAGCTCCGCCAGCCCATTTTTAACTTTGTCATATTCTTGGCGAATCACCCCCGTGATCCTACTTCGCAAGGATTCGTCTCTCACCAAATCCGCATACCACTGGCCAACCTCCAAGTCCGAGCTCGCTAGCCCACTCTCCAGATTGTTAAAAACATAACGTGCAAAAGGCCAGGTTCGCAACCGACTCTGCAGACGCCGAAAAAGACGGGCGTGATCTTTTGCCAAAAGTCCGAGCGCTGTCCCCGCCCCATACCAACCAGGTAGAAAGAATCGAGCCTGGCTCCAACTAAAAACCCAAGGAATCGCCCTCAAATCAGCCCAGCCCGCAGCGCCAGTACGGCGGGAAGGACGAGAGCCAATTGTGCTCCGCTCCACCACATCGATTGGGGTCGCTTGCCTAAAGTAGTCTAAGAAGCCTGGTTCCCAAATCAAATGGTGGTAAGCCTCCTTACTCGTCTCCGCTAGAATCTCAAACACTTCGGCCATCTCCCTGTCGTCCGCTCCTTCACTATCCAAAGAAAGTGAGCTTCTTGCCGTACCCGCCAAAAGGAGCTCTAAATTATAAGAGGCTGTCGACGCCGTTCCATATTTCTGGCCGATCACCTCGCCCTGCTCCGTCAATCGAAGATCCCCGTCTAAGGTCCCTTTAGGTAAGGCTTCAAGAAATCTGTGAGTGGGACCAGCCCCTCGACTCACCGTACCCCCTCGACCATGAAAGAATTTCGCGGCCGC
>CAMCNF010000081.1 GCA_945876115.1 Verrucomicrobia subdivision 6 bacterium
CGCGGTGGGAAATGCTTTTGTCGCCAGGGACGGAGAATTCGGCATCCAAGCGACGTAGGGGACGGATTTCGAGGTTACTCATGGGGAGGAAAGGGCACGTCGAACGAGGGTGGCTTGATCTAAAAGTTTGGAGAGAGTGGATGCGTCCTTTTTTTCGAGGGCGGAGGTGACTTGATCGAGTGTAGTGCGGAAAGTTTTTAGGGAGGCGAGAAGTTCGGGTTGGTTACCGATAAGAATTTCGGTCCAGAGAGGAGCGGGGCCTGAGGCGATACGTGTGGTGTCGCGATATCCGGAGCCAGCGAGGGGAAGGGAATCGGAGCCAGCGGTAAGGACGAGGGTGGTGGCGATGAGGTGAGGAAGGTGACTGATGCGAGCGATTTGGGCGTCGTGCAACTGGGGGGTCATGGAGAGGACGCGGGCGCCGAGGGCCTGCCAAAAGGAAGTGGCCTGCTGGAGGGTATCGGTGGAGGTGCTGGAGGTAGGAGTAAGGATGACGGGGGCTTGATGAAAAAGATCGGCGCGAGCGGCGGAGATTCCTGAATGTTCTGAGCCGGCCATGGGATGGGAACCGATCCAGCGGGCGTGGCCGAAGAGTAGAGGGGCGATAGTTTTTTCCACGGACTCCTTGAAACTGGAAACGTCGGTGACGAGGGTGGTGGGGGAGAGGAAGGGAAGGATAGCTTGAACGAGTTCGGGGAGGGCGGAGGGTGGGGAGCCGAGAAGGACGAGGTCGGCGTGGGAAGCGAGAGAGGGGGATGTACCGATTTCGGCTTGGGGAAGAATGGTGCGGATGGCGGGAATGGATTCGGGGCGGCGGGTGCAGATGGTGATTTTGGTTTTAGGAAAAGCTTGGGTGGCGGCGAGGGCGACGGAGCCACCGATGAGGCCAGGGGCGAAGATGGTGATTTTAGCGGGATTCATTTTTGGGTGGTGAGGGATTGAGGCAGGAGTTCTTCGAGGCGGGACATTTGGGCGGGGGTACCGATGGAGATACGAATCCAATTTGGGAGATTGTAACTGCGAAGAGGGCGAACGATGAGGCCGTGCTTTTGCAGAGCGAGAAAAACGGCGTCGCCATTACCGACTTCGACCATGACGTAGTTAGCGGTGCCAGGGATGAAGCGGAGATTCAGTTTTTTCAAGAAAGAGTGGAGGCGATCGCGTCCTTCGTTGGTTAGGACGATGGTTTTGCGGACGTGTTCTGGATCGGCGAGGGCGGCGAGGGCGGCGACTTGGGCGGGGGCGGAGGTATTGAAGGGTTGGCGTGATTTTTGAAGGACGGCGGCGATGGAGGGGTGAGCGAGTCCATAGCCGATGCGAAGCCCGGCGAGGCCTTGGACTTTGGAGAAGGTGCGAAGGAGGACGAGGGGGCGGCCTTCCTTAATCCATTGGATGGAGGGGGGAGGTTCGGGGATGAATTCGTAGTAGGCTTCGTCGAGAATAAGGAGTGGGCCGTCGGGAAATTTTTGGACAAAGGCGGTCAGTTCGGCGTTGGGGATACGGGTGCCGGTGGGGTTATTAGGGGAAGCGAGGAAGACGAGGCGGACATCGTTTTGCAGGCGGGCGGTGAAGCCAGCGAGGTCGTGATGGAAATCGCGATCGGGGACTTCTTCGAAGGGGACATGGAAGAGCCGAGCCATGAGGCCATAGACGGCGAAGGCGTAGGCGGAAGCGAGAACGCGGCCTTGGCCTGGCTGGGTGTAGGCGTGGTAGCAGAATTCGATGACTTCGTTGGAGCCGCAGCCGAGGACAACGTGGTCGGGGGTGAGTCCGTGGGATTTGGCGATGGCTTGGCGGAGGTCGAGTCCGCCGCCGTCGGGGTAGAGGTGGGTATGATCGAGAGAATCGCGAATGGCTTGGACGGCGAGAGGAGAGGGGCCGAGGGGATTTTCGTTGGAGGCGAGTTTGATAATTTGGGAGGAAGAGAGCCCATGTTCGCGGGCGACATCGGCGATGGGCCGACCTGGCTCGTAGGGTTTGAGATTAGCGACGTAAGGATTGGGGGTGGCGGGCATGGGGAGAGTTGGGGGTAGGGGTTAGGGGTGATGGGGAACGGAGAGAGTTTGGCGGGAGCGGAAGCGGTGGAGGGCCCGACGGATTTTTGGGTGGCGTGGGGCGAGGCAAGCGGCGATGAAGAGGGCGGCGTTGGTGGCGCCGGCGGGGCTGGCGGCGAAGAATGGACCTGGGGCGGAGGTTCCGAGTTGGCGGAGGAGGGCGAGGGTTTTTTTTGGGGTGGTGGCGTGAGGGACGAGGAGGGGAGGGAGTGGGTTGGGGGACGTTCCTACATTCTTGGGAATGTGGGAGTGTGGGGAGGAGGTGAAGGGAAAGGGGGAAATGGTGAAGGGGGAGGCGGTGGGGGAGGGAGAGAGGGGGAGCCCGAGGAGGCGGAGGGTCTGCACGGTTTTGGGCAGGTGGCGGGGGCTGGTTACGCGGATGGTGATCTGAGCCATGGGATGAAGGATAGCCTGTTTTTGGGGATTTCCTCAACTGGAAGCGCTCTGATAGCGGCGGAGTCCGAGATAAAAAAAGAGGGAGGCGAGGAGGGCGGCGGAGAGGCTGGTTCCAAGAAAGAGAAAAATAGGGGTAATTTTCATACTACGAAGGAGGACGGAGGCGGGAACATTCGCGACAAGGAGCAGGGGGATAGCGAAAGTAAAGATGACGCGAAACCAACCGCGGGTGGCTTCGCGGGGAAGGCGGGCGACTTGAAAGATGCTGTAGTAGCCGAGAAGGACAGATTCGGCTTGGACGATCCAGAAGGTGAAAGAAACAAGAGCGAGAAGGAGAGCGTAGTGGACAAAAAGACCCGCGAGAACGAGAAGAAGATAAGTGAAAGTGGCAGAGAGGGTGGGGGTAATGGCGAGGGAGTGGAGAGCGGAGAGAACGACGATGAGGGCGATGCCCGCGTTGGCGAGTGGGCCGATTTCGAGACTGGAGGTGCTGACGAGGAATTGCGGTGGGGCGGGTTTAAGAAGAAGGAAATCGAGTCCGCCGGTGCGAACGAGGTCGGGCAGTTTAACGAGACCGGGCATGAGAAAAGCGGTGAAGATTTGTTGGATGAGTTGGTTGGTGGCGACGAGGACGATCATCTCGTAACGGTTCCAGCCCGCGACACTATCGACGTGCTGATAAACGACGCCGACAAAGGCGAGTTGGAGAACGAACCAAGCGAGTTCAACGATGACCCAGGCGAAAAAATTAGCGCGGAAGGCGAGTTCGCGGGTGATGGCGTAGCGAACTTGGATGAGCCAGAGCTTGAGGAGATGAATGAAATACAGCATCGATTTATCCACCCGCCGCAGTGTATTTACGTAGGCCAGCTTTCCAAAGGAGGTGGGCGAGAAAGAGAAAAAAGATGGCCCAAGCGAACTGCATGCCGATTCCGATTTGCCATTCTCGGTGAGAGAGGGTTCCGCAAAGGGCGGCAGCGGGGAACCAGTACTCGTAGGCGAAGGGTAAAAGGCGCGCGATGGTGAAAAGTGGCGCGGGGAGAAGATCGAGAGGAAAGACGTGACCGCCGGCGAGGAATTCGAGGGAGTAGACTAGAAAAATAAGGGAGCTGATATCCAGAAACCAGAATGAGGTGAGGGAGAGGCAAAGGGTTAAGCTGAACTGTAAAAGTGCAGAACCGAAAAGAGCGGGCAGACCCCGTAGAATATCGAAAGAAGCCGACTCGAGGTGGATTACGTGAGAGAGGATAAAAAAACAGAGAAGAACAGGGATAAAGGCAGCGACAAGGTAGGCGCAACGACCCGAAAGGAAGAGGGTTGCCCGATAAAGACCGTAAGGTAGGGGACGAAGCAGAATTGGATTGAGCATGCCTTCGCGGATTTCACGGGAGATCTGGAAGTCGTCGTCGGCGGGGGAGCTGACTGCTTCGACGATGAGAAGAACCGCGTAGTAGGTGAGTAGTCCGGCCAAAGTGTAGCGACCGACAGTCTCTTTTCCTTGAAAGACGGCTTCCCAGAAAACCCATGAGACGAGAAGCGGTACCGCACTAAAAAGAGCGCGGAGGAGATAGTTCCAGCGATAGGCCAGCTGCCGCTGCAGGCCGATAGAAAAAACGGTTGGCAGGGCGCGAAGAGCGGTGGTCATGAGCGGCGACGGAGGTGGGTGGGAAGAATGCCGAGTTCGGAGCGGTATTTCGAAATCGTGCGTCGAGCGATGGGAATGCCGCGCTCGCGAAGCATTTCTTCTAAAGCGGTATCGGAGTAGGGCTTTGCAGGATTTTCACGCCCAACAATTTCGGCGAGGATTTCTTTGGCGCGAGTGTTGGCGACGGCTGGCTCGAAATCGTTCACGCCACCGAGGGCGGTGGCAAAGAAGAAGCGGAGAGGGACAACGCCGTGAGGGGTGCGGACATATTTATTGGCAACGGCGCGACCGATGGTGGTTTCGTGGACGCCAACTTGGCCTGCGACCTCGGTCATGGTGAGGGGGCGGAGGGCGGAGGGACCTTGGGAAAAGTAATCGGCTTGGCGGTGGGCGATAATTTCTAGAAGTTTTTGGAGGGTTTCCTGGCGCCGTTCGAGGGATTGCATGAGAAAGCGTGCGGATCGAATTCTTTCTTTGAGATAGGAGCGGGTTTGCTCATCGGCGGAGGTGTCGCTGAGCAGGTCTTTGTAGACGTCGTTGATGCGGAGTCGGGGGAGGACATCCCCTTCAAGAAGGGGGATCCATTTATCGCCGTCTCGGATGAAGTCCGCCTCGGGGCGGACGACGAGGTCGAGACGGTCGGGGGCGAAGGCGGCGCCTGGTCGAGGAGAAAGGTGGGAGATGATTTCGGCGGCGGCAGTGACGGCCTCGATGGGAGCATGGGAGGCGGCGGCGATATCCGCGAATTTACGTTTTCCCAAGAGGTCGAAGTAGTCGCGGACGATACGGCATTCGAGGGAGTCGTCGCGACCTCGGGCATGAAGTTGGAGAAGGAGAGATTCTGGGAGGGAGCGAGCGGCCACGCCTGGGGGGTGAAAAGATTGGACGAGGGCGAGGGCCTGGGTGGTGGTGGCGGGAGAGACTTGGGCGGAAGTGGCGATTTCGGACAGGTCGACATGCAAGAAGCCGTCGTCGTCGAGGTTCCCGATGATTTCGGAGGCAGCGGCGCGAAGGTTGGGTTCGGTGAGGGTGAGGGTGAGTTGGGCGGTGAGGTGATCGGTGAGGGATTCGGGCAAGACTTTGGATTCGAGGAGGGCTTGGCGGGCATCGAGGCGGGGGCGGTCTGGGGGTGCGGAGCTGACGGGCCAATCGGTATTTTGGCTCAGGAGATCGGAATCGTCGTCTTGGTCGGCGGGATCTTCGGGGATTTCTGTGAGAATAGGCTCTTCTTCTAGGACGGGATTAGTCTGGAGTTCGGTTTGAAGGAGGGTTTGAAGTTCGAGGGCGGGGGTTTGCAGGAGCTGAAGAGACTGCTGGATTTGGGGGGAGATAGTGGTGGTTTGGCGAAGACTGGGCTGGAGAGATAGGGACATGGCTAGAATTAGAGATTGGGCTTTGTCTGGAAAAAGGCAAAACGTGTTATGGCCAAAGTGACTTTAACCGTTCTGGGAAGTGGGAGTCGGGGCAATTCGTTGCATTTGGAGTATGGGGGGGAGGCTATTTTGGTGGATGCGGGATTGAGTGCACGGCAGTTGGAGGCGCGGTTGGCGGAGGTGGGGGCGGAGGCGAGCCAGATTCTGGGGATTATTTTGACCCACGAGCACGGGGACCATACGGCGGGGTTAAAGACCTTTATTAAAACGAGAAAGTGTCCTGTCTTTGCGAGTGAGGGTACGAAATATGCGTTGGAGCCAACGGTAGCGATAGCGGATTGGCGGGCGTTTGCGGCGGGCGCTCGGGTGGAGATTGGAGGTTTCTCGGTGGAGACTTTTCCGGTGCCGCACGATGCGGCGGAGCCGATTGGGATGAGGGTAACGGTGGGGACGACGCGGATTGGAGTGATTTCAGATTTAGGGTTTGTGACGAGATTGGTGGTGGAGAGGCTGAAGGGGTGTACGGCTCTGGTGTTGGAGGCGAATTATGATGAGGCGATGTTGCATGCGGAGGTGAAGAGGCCGTGGTCGGTGAAGCAGAGGATTGCGGCGCGGCATGGGCATTTGTCGAATGAGGCGGCGGCGAAGTTAGTGGAGGAGGTGGCGGGGCCTGAGTTGCGGGAGCTTTTTCTTGGGCATATTAGCGAGGAGTGCAATCGGCCTGAGCTGGCGCGGCGGGCGATTGAGGGGGCTTTGGGGCGCGCAGGGCGAAAAGGGGTGCGGGTGCATGAAACTTGCGCGGGGAGGGCGGGACCGAGGATTGAGGTGGAGGGTTAAGGGGTTGGGAAAAAGGGTTGCGCTGGGAGGGCAGGAGGCAGATCATTTCAAACGTACGCGGGCGTAACTCAGTTGGTAGAGTGCAACCTTGCCAAGGTTGATGTCGAGGGTTCGAATCCCTTCGCCCGCTCGGGCGTTATTTCTTCTGCCAGAGGCGAAAGTAGGATAGGTCGGGGGCAGGTTTTTCGGGGGCCAATCCCTTCGCCCGCTCGGGCGTTATTTCTTCTGCCAGAGGCGTAAATAGGATAGGTCGGGGGCAGGTTTTTTTGGGGCCAATCCCTCCTCCCGCTCGGGCGTTTTTCTTCCTGCCAGAGGCTTCGATAAGATCGCACTGGGCGAGAGGGGCGAGGGTTGGTGCGGTGGGCTTTTGGGGTGGAACGATCTGCGGGGTGAAGGTAGGATTTACTTTCGAATGATTGCGATGAATGCGCTTTGGGGGGTCTCGGTGGCCCTTTCGTGGATGTGGGGGTTGGGGCTGTTTTTCAGCGTCCAATTTTCTCTGCAGTACGGATTATGTGGCTTACTGGCCTTTGCCATTCCTAACGCCCTTGGATTGATGATTTTTGGCGGGTTGACCAAGCTGATTGCGCATCGGGGGGGTAACGGACCTGATGCCTTGGGATCGTTTTTTGCCAACTGGTCGCGCCCTTATCGTTTGATCTTTTTCCTTTATCAGATTCTGGCGATCACCTTGACGATTTTTGCACTGGTCCGATACGGGTGGCAGCCGCTGGGGCTCGAGCCAGCGGGGTTGTACCTTCTGCTGACGGTGCTGGTAATTTT
>CAMCNF010000082.1 GCA_945876115.1 Verrucomicrobia subdivision 6 bacterium
ATCAAATACGGCTTTGTAAAATTATCCACTAACCCCACCACCCCGATTCCCCAGATCAGAGTAAAAATCGCCCACCCCATCTTGTCCTCCCGGAATAACCAGAAAACGACTGGAGCCCAAACAATCGCCGTCGAAAGCTGTAAACTAGCAAAAAAGAAACCCGCAAAACCCAGCAGCAAAACCTGCGGTACCCCCGCCATCCAAAACCCAAAACACATCAAGGCCGCCTGCAGCGCCGCCGTCCCGAGCAACCCCAGCATCACACTTCGAATTGTCTGTGCAGCCAACTCCAGCAGATCACTCCCCTCCGAACCAAACAAACGATTCAAGGTTGTCCGCGCCACTCGGGTTAAATCCTCCCCTCCATGGAAAAAGAAAGCGCAGATCACTAGTGAAAAAGAAAACTCCAGTAATCCCACCCCAATCCGACCCGCCAATGAGCCAAGCCGCGTCGCCGCCTGACGAAGCAAGGGCGCAATGTCCGAGATGAACTTTTCCCGGTCGTTGTGCAAACTATCCCACTGTTGGAAGACCATATTCCCAAAGGGATACTTCTTTAACTCCTCAGGCGCAGGAGGAATCTGCTCCCTCGAAGCCTCCATCAGCCTTTGCGAAACCGGACCTAGAGATTTTGCCGCTACCCCCAACCCATAAGTAATCGGTAACAGACAAAAAATCGCTACCAGTGCACTCGCCAGAACAGAGGAGAGAATCCTCCGCCCACCCGTCGCCCTCAAGATCCATACGAAAACTGGCCAGGCCGCCACAGTCAGAATAACCGCCCAAAGCAGAGGTCCAAAAAAAGGACGTAGAATATTTAAACAAGCTAACCCGAGCAGGCCGATCGCCAGCCCTCCCGCTACCTTCTGAAAAATAGGATCCTTCGTAATCATCTCACTCCCAGTCTCAATCCCACGCCTCCTCTTGCCAATACTATCCTTTTCCTCATTCCCGGGCCGCCGCCACCTCCACCCAAACTAATCGAGTCGTTACTTTCCCCATCGGCAACCCAGTTAGCTTCGCCACGGCCGCCGCGTACGCCTCCAACTGAGGCCTGTAATATTCTGCCCGCTCCTCTCTTTCCTTTTCCCCCTCCAACCGATCGGTTTTATAATCAACCACCTCAGCCCCTACTACCCCTCCCTTTCCATCTCGTCCCACCACCACCCGATCGAATGTTCCCGTCAAAACCTCACTTTTCCCCTCCCTATCCCACACCACCGCAAAGCTCTTCTCCCTCCAAACCTCCAACTTCTCCACGCCCACCCACTTCTTCTTCCACTCCTTTGGATCAAAAACCCAGCTGATCTCTTTACCGACCTGTCCGGCCACTTCCAAGGCCTCTCTTTCCACTTCCGTACGATCCATCCCCCACCACAGCTCCGGCGCCTCCCGCACCCAACTCTTTGAATCAGGAACTTTCCCCTCAATCCATTCGATCTTGCTCAGCCACGAGTGAATTCGCGTTCCCTTATCCAAAGCCCGCCCGCTCCCTTGCGAAATGACATGAGACAACCTCACCTTTCCTCCTCCCTCTCGTGCGGAAGGACTTTCCAATCCCAGTCGCTCTTCCGGCTTCCGTGGCGCAACCCCAACCACCTCCGCCACCCCAATATCCTTGGGTACCGCAGCCCTTTCTGCCTTCTTAAACTCTTTCCCCTTACAGTCGGTCACCTTTAATTCTCCCTCAGTTTCACTTTCCGACCAACCCCACTGACTTCGCAAAATCTTTCCTAAACTCAAATTCTCCCTGCTCCGAGGTCCTCCGACCACCACTTCCAAATCCCGCCTCGCCCGCGTTAGCCCCACATAAAGCACACTCAAAGAATCCATGAACTCTTCCCCTTTGACCTCGTGACACCTGTCGACACATCCCATCAACTCCGCATCCGCCTCACTAGGCACAATCTCCGCCTTTCCCTCTCGAACCCGAACCTTAATTCTGTCTCCGCCCCTCGCACTTAATCCACGATCTAGATCAGCCAAAATCACCCGATCAAATTCTAGCCCCTTCGCTCCGTGCACCGTCATCACCCTCACCTGAGAGGCTCTAGGATTTTCCACCCTCTCCGTCCGCACCTTCCGCACAAACCGGGCGAGTCGTCCCCCACCCTCTTCATCATATCCCCGTGCCAACTCCACCAGCTGCGCACATCGCATCTGATCGTGTGCCGTTCCCGACTCCCGCCACTTCTTCTTTGAAATCCACGTGGCCAAAACTTCCGCCAACCCCTTTTCCACAATCTCGCGCCTTAACCCCGTTAAAAACTCCCTTGCCCCTTCATCTTTCTCTTCCGAAATGGGCGATACCTGGCCACATCCAAAGACGTCCGCCATCCCCCCCACACAAACGTGATAACGCCCTGCACTATGACCCGGATGATCCGCCCAAGTTAGCAAAGACAAAATCATCTCCACCCCAGCACTATCGCTCAGCGGATTACCACCCTCTCCGCTTGCTTCGATCCCACGCGCCTTCAACTCCGCCAAAATCCCCGGAATCAGTGCATGAGTCCTACACAAAATCCCTAAACTCCCATTCTCTTTCTGGCTGTGAGCCTCGGCTCGCTCAACCACTTTGATTCGTACAGCAGCCTTCACCTCATCCGAGGATCCACCCGAGCAAACAAACAGCACCACCTGACCCGATTGCGATGCAGCCGACGGAGAAGATCGGTGAACCTTGTACTCCTCTTTCCAACTTTCTGCCGCCGCCGCGAGTTCAGGTTTTGGATTGTCCTTCTTTTGAAAAAGTTCTGACTTATCAATTTCATGGAAAGCCTTATCCACCGCCTCTAAAACCGCCTCGCTCGAACGATAACTCTCACTCAAGGACTCCCGCTCTACCCCCGGCAACAGCGCCTTCACATCCTTCAGCAAACGAGGATCCGATCCACGCCATCCGTAAATCGACTGCTTCCGATCGCCCACCACCAGAACATGTCCGCCCTTTCCAGCCGTCTCATCCAAGATGGGCTGAAAGAAGCCGAACTGCCCTCGACTAGTATCCTGAAATTCATCCAGTAAAAGATGAGCAATCCTCCCATCCAACCGAAAATAGAGATCGTCAGATTTCCGCCCCCCCGCCGCCCGCAACGCCGCCGCCTCCACCTCCCGAAAAGTGTACGACGCGGATAAGTACGACTGAGCCGAACGCGCCTTGTCATACTCAGTCGCCAGTTCCACCAGAGCCGACTCCCGCACGCAGTGCAACCGCACCATCTCTTTTTTTGCCTTTTGTACCAACGCCGAGAAAGCCTCCACAAACGGGCCAGGAATTTGCGCTTTATCGAATTTCGTTTCGCCCAACGCCATCTTCCGTAAAATGCCCAATTCCAGCATATCCACCAACCTCGGGGGTGTGACCAGCGCCTGCTTGATCTTCTCCAAATTGTCTGGCCAATAGCGAGTCGCAGGAGAAGCGAATCCACCCAAAAACGTTCTCAAACGAATCACCTCTTCCTCACTCAATCGAATAGGTCCGCCATCTTTTTCCCAAGTGCCATCACTCTGAATTCCCCGTAAATCCAACCTCAACTCCTCGAAGGTTTCCATCAGTTGGACGCGTAATCCGATTGCTGGCGCCTTCCCCTTAAACTTTCTCCACGCTTTGCGAATTCGCAGTCCAGATCCGCCTTCCAAAAGACTGTCGACCGCTGCCTCGGCTAACTCCACCGACTTTTCTCCAAGCGCAATCGTCCAAGTGGGAGGCAACCCAACCGACGGACCGAAAGAGCGAGCCACCTTGGCAAAGATACCGTCCATCGTTCCGATTTGCAGACGATGCATTCGTTGCGTCAGTTCCTCCAGCACCGCAGCACACTCCGCCACTGAAGGCTCTTTCTTTCCCCCAGCTACCGCCCCGAGTTCACTCCTTTTTCCTGCATCAAAGACCGCTCGAGCCAGCCAGCCTAAAACCCGGGATAGAATCTCCCCCGCAGCTGCCCGCGTAAATGTCGTGGCTAACACAGTCGTGGGATCGACTCGGCCCCCATTCGAATCCTTCTCGAGTAGAATCCGAAGAAACCGGCCCGCCAGTTGATATGTCTTTCCGCTTCCCGCCGAAGCCGAAATTAGAGTCGAGTTCGAAGTAGGCTTCTTCATCACTCCTCCGTCTCCTCGTCCTGCACGCTTTGCGGTATCCCCGCCAGTCCGCACAACGCCAAAAATGTCGGATGAGTCATCTCCGAGTCCAGCTCTCCAATTTCATCCCACTTTCCATCCAAGATCGAACCCGCCACCTCTTTTGCTTTCTCCAGTGCCCCCAGGACCGTGCTCTCCTCCATCGGTTTCGAAATACCCGATTTATCTACATCCTTCGGTAGTTGAAAATAAACAAGATCACACTTCCCCGCATCCCAATCCTTACCTTCCCCTCCCAAGACAATCGGCGCTAACTCCCGGTACAAGGGCATTTGTAGATCTTTCCACGTACCATCCGCTTGCTGATGGGCCCGCTCGGGGGGTTTCGGTGTGGCGCTCGTCTTAATATCCACAATTCTCCAACGGCCCGTCTGCTCATTTCGATCCATCCGATCGGGACGTCCATAAACTGTCAGACTCCTACCCTGAGAATCCTTTAGATCGATCTCCGCGGGTTTTTTCCTCTCTCCCTCGTCCTCCGTCAGAACTATTTTCCATCCCGCGGCCCGTTCCCTTGCCTGTACCCGAGCGAAAGCCTTCAACCTCTCCTCTGCTAACTCCAACTGCCAGCCCACCGCCGCTTTCGGCTCTTTTCGAAAACGCTCTTTCGCCAGACGATTCAGCTCCGCCTGAAGAAATGTAAATATCTCCTCCTCTTGGATGCTCTCGCGCAGACCTACCTCCCTGGCAAAGGACCCTGCCACCCGATGAATCAAAGTTCCAAACCCCGCTGCCGAAAGCTCGCCCGGTTCATCTTCCACTGTCCCCAACCTCAAAACCTTAGAGAAATAAAAGTAACGGGGACTCATCAGGTAATCTCTGAAACCGGTTACAGAAACTCGACTTATCTTCTCTTCTCCTGCAGGCAGGGCTCCAAAACCACGTCCGCTCGCCAACCGTTCGAATTTCTTCTCCTGATTCTCTTTTTCCGTTAAGGCCAGCACTCGTGCCGCAAGACTTTCTCCTTGGAGACCCCCGAGAAGAAGCCGACTCGGCTTCACAGGATCTCCCGCGGAATTAAACGATGGCACAACTAACCCCACAATCCCACGGCCACCCGCTCGGGTTCCTAGAATCACCGCCAACGCATAAGCGTCGCGTGCCAACCGCCGCTCATTATCGTTCACCCCTAAGATCTCCCGCAAGTTTCCTGGCAGAAACTCGTCCGAGGTCACACTTGTCGGCACAGCCCCTTCATGAAATGAGGCCACCGCAACCGAAGGCGAATCTTCCTCCGCCAACTCCAGCCATCCCACCATCTCCACCGCTCCTGCTCGAGCCGACTCTGGAACCTGACAATCCTCCATTTCAGAAAGGACCAGCCGTAAATAATCGGCTGCCCCAATCTTTTCTAAGTAGGGCAATGAGCACGACCCTAGCTCTGCCATCACTTTTCGAGCCTTCTGCAAAGAGTCCCGCATCATCCGTCCCGAGGGCATATCGACATTCACCTCCAACAATCCATAAACCTGCGACAGCATCTCCGTAATCTTGCTAGCCTGGCTCGAGGCACTTTCCACTGCGGGCACGAAACCGATCTTTTTTTCCAGTTTCGCCACCCATTCTCCCTCAACACTTCCTGAGGGAGGATCCATCTTCTCCGGAACATGCTCCTCCGCATATTCATCTAAGTCTGCCGACGCTTTGAGCTGGTCTCCCAACCCATCGGGATGGCGCATCAGCAGGGCGGCCGACTCCCAAGATGGCGCCTCGCCCGGTTTTCGAGAAGCATAGTCCACCACCGCCCGAAGAAACGTCGCCACCCGGCCCTCAGCCATTCTCTTTCCCTCGGCCCAGTGCGAGTCCATCCCCCCCTCTCTCAACGCCTCCCGTATTCCAGCCACCGCGCTCTCTTCCGGAATCGCCAAGGTAGCTCCGGGCCACTTCTTGGCCATTTCTGCTAATCTGGCCGACTGATCCGCCGCTCGCACCACAGGATGAATTTCACCCCCATTCAACCCGCTACTTCTCTTAGCCCAAACCTGAACATTCAATCGCCCATACTCATCAAAGCCCTTTTGCTCTGTCTCAGGTGCGAAGACGAGAACCTGAGGCGACTGCGGAAGAGCCCCCAGCATTTTCAGAAAAATGGGCAGAATCTCTACCACCCCTACCAAGACTACCTGTACGTCTTTGACCTTTCCCTTTTCCGCTAAAAGGTTTCTTCGCTCGGCCGGATCCATCCACCCTAACTTATTTAATATTTTGCCATAATCTCGATGAACCTCCTCCAGGAGATGCCAACGTTCCGACTCCGATTCAGGAGCCTCGGGCATTTTTTCCTGAATCATACGCCCCACATCCGCAAACGATCGCCCCTCTCCCCCCAACTCGTTCCACAGTTTCTGGAGCCGACTACCGAGAAGAAGTTCGGGATCCCCGCCCTGCCCGATCCCCTCAGGCAGGACAAACAGCTTAGATTTCTCCCCTTTGGGCACTCGGCGAAGCGCCTCCATCCAGGCTAATTTTTGTACGAGATCCGATGCTGAAGGCAGAATTCCCTCAGGTGCATCGAAAAGGCCCTCCACCACCTGCGCAATCGTCGATATTTGGGGGAGGAATAAGGGGCGTTTCATTTTGTCCGCCTCGACCGCCAACCTTTCCAGAAGACGCCTGCCTGCACGAGATCCACGCACCACGACTTTTACGTCCGATAAATCCTTAAAGTCGGCCAGTAACCACTTGGCCGTAGTCACGAGCACCGGCTCCTCCCAACCCAGAAAAGTACGCTTCATCATCAGAAACCTTATACTAGCAGGTGGGACAAATTCTGTCCCATCATTAGCGATTTCCTATCCCCATTCACGCCCGCCCCATTAACCCTTTACTCACGCCAAGTCCGCGAAGGCCGCTACGTTTACTTAAAAATCACATCCGCGCGTACCGTGTCTCTATCCCGA
>CAMCNF010000083.1 GCA_945876115.1 Verrucomicrobia subdivision 6 bacterium
TGAAGATGGATTTTCTGGGATTGAAAACCCTGACGGTGATTCAGGACTGCTTGGCATTGATGGAAAAAACCACGGGAAAGAAGATGACGCCCGAAGAAATTCCTTTGGATGATCCCAAGACGTACGCGTTGCTCAATCGAGCGGAGAATGTGGGGGTGTTTCAAGTGGAGTCGCCAGGGATGCGGCGGACGTGTGCGATATTTGATTTAAAGGGGATTGGGGATTTGATTGCGTTGATTGCGCTCTATCGGCCTGGCCCGATGGATTTAATTGATGAGTATGTCAAACGGAAGCGGGGGAAAACCCAGTTTACTTACGAGCATCCCTTGCTGGAGAAGATCAGTGCAGAGACGTTTGGGGTGTTGATTTATCAAGAGCAGGTAATGGCAGCGGCGCGGGTTTTGGCGGGATACAGTTTGGGGCAAGCGGATCTCCTTCGTCGGGCGATGGGAAAGAAGAAGGCGGAAGAGATGGCGAAGCAGAGGGAAACCTTTGTTTTGGGTTGCGCGAAGGTGAATGAGATTCCGCGATCTCAGGCGTTGCGAATTTTCGAATTATTGGAGAAATTCGCAGGCTACGGGTTTAATAAAAGTCATAGTGCGGCCTATGCGGTGTTGTCGTGTCAGACGGCCTATTTGAAGGCGAACTATCCCACGGAGTACATGGCATCTCTTCTCTCTCATGAGCTTGATAATACGGATAAAATCGCGCTTTTTGTGGCGGAGGCGCAGAACATGGGGATTCGTATTTTGCCTCCCGATGTGAACACGAGTGAGATGAACTTTACGGTGCAACCGAACAAGATTCTTTTTGGGATGGGGGCGATCAAGAACGTGGGGTCGGCGTGTGTTGAGGCGATTTTGGTGGCGAGAAAGGAGGGTGGGAATTTTGTCTCGATCGATGATTTTTGTGCGCGGGTAGAATACAAGGCGATCAACAAAAAGGCGGTGGAAAGTTTGATTCGATGTGGGGCGTTTGACGGGCTGAGTGGAAATCGGGCGTGGTTAGCTTCCAAGGTGGAAACGGCGCTGGCTCTAGCGGGATCTGTTTCGAGGGATAAGGAAAGGGGTCAAGGAACACTCTTTGGATTGATGGAGGAAGCCTCGCCGAATGCGACGAAGAGTGGGGAGAAGGCTCCGCCGGATTTTGCGGATTGGTCGAAGAGGGAAAAGTTGACCGCGGAGAAGGAATTGCTGGGTTTTTATGTGACGGGTCATCCCGCGGATGAATTTGAGGCGGATTTGCGAGCGTTTCGGACCCTGAACTTGGGGGAGCCAGATGAGATGCAGAGCGGCACTGTAGCGAGGATGGCGGGGGTGGTGACGGCGATGGAGGTAAGGTTGACGCAGAAGGATAAGAAACCGTATGCGCGGGTGATGTTGGAGGATAAGACGGGACGGATGGAGGTAATGATTTTTCCTGATTTGTATCGGGAAGCGGGGATGGCGTTGAAGATTGGGACTCCTTTGGTGGTCGGTGGATCTGTGGATACGGATGCAGAGGAGCGGGTACGGTTGCGGACGTCGGAGTGTGTGACCTTGGAAGCAGCGGTGGGGAAGTGGGTGACCCATGTACATTTGGTGCCGACACGTGAGGATTTGGCGGGAGAAAAGATGGCGCGGGTGAAGGAGATTGTGGCGGCTCAGGCGGGAGATGTGCCGGTGCGGTTGGAGTTGGAGGTGGAGGGGAAGATGGTGCTATTGGAAGCGGGAACGCAGATGCGGTTGAGGCCAACCCTGGAGGTGCTGGGGAAGTTGAGGGAGGTGTTGGGGCCGGATCGGGTGAAATTGGCGGTGAAGGATATTGAGGTGCCTAAACCTAGGTGGGGGAAGGGGAGTAGGGGGTAAGTGGGGTGTGTCACAGAAATGTTGCGCTAGAAAATTGGCTTTTTTGTTTCTTGCTCTAGAAAGGATGGATGAAACGTTCTTACCTCATTTTCGGTTTCTTGCTTCTCTCTCGCCTGCTTCAAGCTGAGGAAGTTCCCAAAACATTGCTTCTGACGTGGGAGGGTGATCCGTGTACGACGATGACAGCCCAGTGGTTGCGTGGGCCGGGGTTGGGGGATCGACCGGAAGAGGGAACAGGTGAGGTGGTGAAGTGGAAAGAAGTCCAGGCGGCTGATTGGAAAACGTTGAAGACCAGCGCGTCTGATTTCCCTGATCCTGAAAAACTGGGGATGCCGCGCTGGGGGTTGGTCCGAGCTCGATGGCACGATTTAAAGCCAGACACGGAGTATCTTTTTAAAATTGGGGATTCATCTGAGCAGGGGTTTCGAACTGCTCCGGAGAAATTGGGGGCGGGGGTAACTTTTGTGGAGGGTGGGGATGTTGATGTGTTGAAGTCGTCGGCGCAAATACTGAAGGTGGGGGCACAGGAGGATCCGTTATTCATGAGTGTGGGGGGGGATCTGGCTTATGCGAATGGGCACGATGTGGCCCGAGAGATCGCCTTTTGGGAGCAGTGGAGCGAAGTGGCGCGTGCTCCGGATGGTCGGATCATTCCTTTTGTGGCAGGAATCGGAAATCACGAGGTGAAGGGTGGGTATGTCCAGGAGGGAGCTACTTTTGCGCAGATGAAAGAGAGAGCGCCCTTTTTCTACGCTTTATTTGGTGGGCTCTATCGAAAGGAGGAACCGGTGGCGTTGGATTTCGGGGATTATCTCTCCCTTCTGTTGATGGATTCGGGGCATATTCTGCCGATTCCCTCCCAGACGGCGTGGTTGAAGAAAAATCTGGAAATGCGGAAATCGGTTCCTTGGGTGTTTGCCTCTTGGCATGTGCCGGCATACCCATCCTTTCGGACATGGAAGCACCAGAAGGAGATCGTTCAGGCACGCGAGGAGTGGGTGCCAGTGCTGGAGGCTTCTCAAGTGACGGCGGTTTTTAATCATCATGATCATAATTTGCAAAGGGTGGAGACGGAGGGTAAAGCAGGGCGGAAGATTCCTTTTCTGGGGAATGGGGCTTTGGGGGTGGAGGCGCGTCCTCAGCAGTGTCCGGAGTCGAAGGAGTTGAGTAAGGCTTTTTCCCAGTCGGACTATGTAAATGTGGTTCAGCTTCGTGCGGATGGGGTTACGGTGCGTTCGCTCGGACCGAAGGGGGAAGAGTTGGATCGGTTGGAGGTAAAGGAAAGAGCTGCTCGTTAATTCTACGCATCGACAGCGAGTGCCGTTTCTGTTCTTCTCACTCTATGATCGTGCCCGTTAGCTGGCTGGAACCGTACCGTGACTTGCGCTGGCAAGGCGCGTTGGAGATCTTGATTCTGACGGCGGTTTTTTATTACGGGTACAAGCTGTTAAGGCGGACGCAGGGGGCGAAGGTGTTGAGCGGGTTTCTGCTGGTTTTCGTCGTTGCTCTGGTGGCCTCAAGGTTTTTGGAGTTACGGGTGTTGAGTTTTCTTCTGCAGGCGTTTGTTTCGGTCTTGGTGCTGGCTTTTTTGATTTTGTTTCAGCCCGAGATTCGGCGGGCTTTGGCGGAGATTGGACGGGCGGGTGGATTTTCGATTCATGCGGAGCGGCAATCGTTCGTGATCGAAGAAGTGATCAAAGCGATCGAAGCACTCCGAGAACGAAAGTATGGGGCGTTGATTGTTTTCGAGCAGTCGGATCTTGCGCAGGGGGTAATGGATTCGGGCGTGCCTGTCCATGGGACCGTTTCGGAGGAGCTTTTGGCGACGGTATTTTTCAACCAGACCCCGTTGCACGATGGGGCGGTGATTTTGAGGGGCGACCGACTGGTGGCGGCGGGCTGTATTTTGCCGGTAAGCCAGCAAGGGATGAGTCGGGTGTTGGGGTTGCGGCATCGGGCGGCGTTGGGTTTGAGTGAGGAAAGTGATGCGGTAATTTTAGTTCTTTCGGAGGAGTCGGGTCAGATTACTTTGTGTCGACGTGGGACGATGGAGAGGCCCTTGGAGATTGATGCGTTACGGCAAAAGCTGACAGAGATTCTGGTGGCAGGTGGCGAGGGGGTTTCTTGGGTGGGTGGGCTAGCCAGGGGGTTTTTGCGTCCCTCGGCAGGGCCTAGGGCTTTTGTAAGGAGGCTGGTGCGGGCGGCGATCTGCTTGGGGTTGGCGGTGATTGCTTGGGGCGGGTTGGGGTTGATTGTGGCGGGGATGCGGGCGGGAGTGCGTTAATGGGAGAGGGGGGACGGGTGCGGAGGTGGTTTGGGACGGATGGGATTCGTGGGAAAGTGGGCCAGGTACCGATGACACCTGAATTTGTGGCGGCGATGGGATGGGCGGCGGGGAAGTATTTTTCTAAAAAGTCGGCTGGCGGGAAAATTTTAGTAGCGCGGGATACGCGTGGGTCGGGTCCGATACTGGAAGCGGCGCTGGTTTCTGGGTTACGAGCGGTGGGTTTAGTTCCAGAAGTCTTGGGGGTGATTCCGAGTGGGGCGGTTGGGATGTTGGTGGAGGAGAGGGGAGCGTGTGGCGGGGCTATTTTGAGTGCATCCCATAATCCGGTGGGAGATAACGGGCTGAAGTTTTGTGGGCCGGATGGAGCGAAGTTGACGGATGAAGAGGAGGGAGCGGTTGAAGCGTTTCTGGATGAGAAGCATCCGCCTTTGATCACGGAGAAAACGCCGAAGATGGATTTTTCCTGTGCTAGTTGGGCGCTGGAAGGGTATGGGAATCGGTTGCGAAAAGGGTTTCCTGCGGATTTTTCGTTAGCGGGATTAAAGATTGTGGTGGATGCGGCGAATGGAGCGGCGTGGTTTACGACTCCGTCTATCTTACGCGGGTTGGGGGCGGAGGTGGAGGTAATTGCGGGAAAGCCCGATGGGAAAAATATCAACGAGGGTTGTGGATCTGAGCATCCCGAGAAGCTAATAGAGGTAATTCAGAAAAAACCGGGTTGGATTGGTTTGGCCCATGATGGGGATGCGGATCGGATGGTCTTGATCGATGAGGAGGGGGAGCGGGTGGATGGCGATGAGGTGATTGCAATGGCGGCTTTGGATGCACTGGAAAGAGGGAAGTTATCAGGGAAGACGGTGGTGGTGACAGTGATGAGTAATATGGGATTAGATGAAGCGGTCGAGTCACAGGGCGGGAAAGTGCTAAGGACGCCGGTGGGAGATCGATACGTGGCCAGGGCAATGAGGGCGGGTGGTTTTTGTTTTGGGGGGGAGCAGTCGGGCCATCTACTTTTTCACGACGTCTCGCCTGCGGGGGATGGACTGCTCTCGGCCCTGAAAATTTTGGATTTGGTGCAAAGGAAAAAGTTGCGGTTGGCGATAATACGAAGAGGGATGAAAAAGTATCCGCAGAAGCTGAGTTATGTCAGGGTAAGGCAGAAAGTGCCGTGGGAAACGATTCCGGTTTTGGCTGGTGCGGTAGCGGAGATGGAGAAACTCCTGGGGCAGAAGGGGCGTATTCTTCTGCGGTATTCGGGCACAGAAAATCTGATACGACTGCTTGTCGAAGCGGACGAAATTGATAGGATTCGTGATGTTGAAGAGAGGTTACAGCCTCTTTTACAGGAACATTTAGGAGAATAAGAGACGATGAGCACAAACGCTTTAGACCAGTTGAAGAAGTTCACCACAGTGGTGGCGGATACGGGGGATTTTGCTTCGATGAAGGCGTATGCTCCGCAAGATGCAACGACGAATCCAACTTTGATCGAGAAGGCGGTGGAGATGCCTGCGTACCAAGGATTGCTAGAAAAGGCGGTGGCGGAGGGGAAGGGTGAAGCTGGACCAAAAGAGGTGCGTGCGCGTGCGATTATCGATCAACTTTTGACTCTTTTCGGTCGGGAGATTTTGAAAATTGTGCCGGGCCGAGTTTCGACGGAGGTGGACGCACGACTCTCGTTTGATGTGCAGGCGACGGTAGAGAAGGCGCGGCACTTGATTGAGATTTATCGGGCGGCGGGGATTGATCGGGAGAGGATATTGATCAAGATTGCGGCGACTTGGGAGGGAGCGCAGGCGGCGAAGATTGTCCAGAAGGAGGGGATCCAGTGTAATCTGACGTTGATGTTTTCGCTTCCGCAGGCGGTGGCCTGTGCGGAGGCAGGGGCGCGGTTGATTTCTCCCTTTGTGGGGAGGATTTACGATTGGTATAAGAAGAGTACGGGGAAGGAGTATGTGGGGGCGGAGGATCCTGGGGTAAAATCAGTCAGGCAGATTTATGCGTATTACAAGAAATTCGGATATGCCACGCAGGTGATGGGGGCGAGCTTTCGGAATATGGGGCAGATTTTGGAGTTGGCGGGGTGTGATCTACTGACGATCAGTCCGAACTTGCTGGGTGAGTTACAGAGTTCGAGTGTGGCGGTGGTACAGAAATTGGATGTGGCGGAGGCCAAAAAGGATTCCATAGAGAAGCTGCCGTTGGATGAGAAGAGTTTCCGCTTCTTGCTGAACGAGGACGCGATGGCGACGGAGAAGTTGGCGGAGGGGATTCGGTTGTTTTCCGCAGATATCGTAAAGCTTGAGAAGAAGATTCTAGCGAAAATATAAGACCTACGACCCCAAGAAGGAAAAACCTTCACCTAAAGCTCTGGATTACAATAGCTTACAAGACCTACGACCCCATATAAGGTGTTGCTTGGCAATGATTTGTAAGGGCACTTTTTGACTTAGACCTACGACCCCATTTGTAAAAAAGCGCCTCACAAAGCATTGTGCGGCAATAACTTAAGAGACCTACGACCCCACGCAAGGTGTTGTGGGGAAGAGGTTTATAAGGCGGGTTTTTTGGGCGACCTACGACCCCAAGCGGGAGAGAAGTTGGCGGAGCACGAAAGGAAGAATGCCGCCGTGAAGGTAGTATTCGACTTCGATGGGGGTATCGAGTCGGCTGAGAATTGGGGTTGTTTCGGTTGGGCCGTTTTCCCGTTGAATTCGTAGGGTAATTTTCTCCTGGGGTTTGGG
>CAMCNF010000084.1 GCA_945876115.1 Verrucomicrobia subdivision 6 bacterium
GAGAGGGCGTGGCCGAGGGTGATGGAATCGACGAATTCGAGGCCTGAGCCTGCGGCGACGCCGGTGGCGAGGCGGGTAATTTTCAAGCCGAGGGCTGAAAGTTCTTTGGCGAGATAGAGGGCGGTGGTTTCTCCTCGGGCGTCGGTACCGAAGCCGAGAATGACCTCGCGGGTCTGATTTTTTTTAGCGCGGGCGAGGAGGGTGGGAATTTTGAGTTCATCGGGCCCGATTCCGTCGAGTGGAGAGAGAAGGCCACCAAGGACGTGGTAGCGGCCACGGAAGGTGGCGGAGCGTTCGAAGCTAAGGACATCGGGAGCGTGTTCCACGACGCACAGGAGGGATTCGTCGCGGGAGCGGTCGCGGCAGATTTCGCAGAGGCCGTCTTCGGAAAAGAAGCTGCATTCGGGGCAGGGGATGATTTGGGAGCGGGCTTGGCGAACGGCGTGGGCGAGGTCTTCGGAGGCGCCTGGGGGTGCGGAGAGAAGGTGGAGGGCGAGTCGTTCAGCGGAGCGTGGGCCGAGGCCGGGGAGTTTGCGGAGGGCGGCGACAAGGCGAAGGGCGGAGGGAGGGTAATCAGCCATCCGGTTATGCTGGGGGATTAGCTGGACTGATCAATGACTCTAGCATCGAACTGTTTGAGGGCGGCACGGATGGCGGGGTCGTTGAGGAAGGTTTCTTTGGCGGAGGAGGAGGGGGAGGTGGGTTTTTGGGTGGGTGTTTTTGCGGGAGATGGGGTGGGAAAAGAAGGAGCAGGGGCGGTTTTTGGAATGGGAGAGGGAGAGGGGGCGGGGGTGGGGCGGGAGGCGGCAGACTCGGCGCGGGTTTCGGAGCCGGGGACGGCGAGTTTTTTGAGGATGGCTTCTAAGGAGACGCGTTCGCGCTGTTCGCAAAGGCGGAGGGCGAGGATTTCGAGGGCGACTTCGCGAGCGAGAGAGTTACGCAGGTGGTGTTCGAACTCGAGAAGTTGTTCGAGAAGGGAGAGAAGGTGAGATTGTTCGGGTAGTTTTCCGAGGGAGAGGAGGGTTTGTTTTTCTTCTTTACCGAGTTCGGCCTCGGCTTCAGCTGGAGCGATTTGGAGAAGGAGAAGGTTGCGAAAGTGGCGGGCAAGGTCTTGGGCGATGCGGAGAGGATCACGGTGGCGGGTACGAAATTCGTGAAGCTTGGCGAGTGCAGAGGGTCCATCGCCGGCGAGGATGGCGGAAGCGAGAGCACGGGTTTCGATCGGGCCGGCCAGGCCAAAAACTTCGAGGACGTGTTCGAGGGTGATGGTACGACCGGCAAAACTAACGAGTTGTTCGAGGGCGGATTCGGCATCGCGGAGGCCGCCTTCGGCTTGGCGGGCGAGAAGGAGGAGGGCCTCGTCGGCGATGGTAATTTTCTCGGCTTGGGAGATTTTACGCAGGTGGGAGACGATGAGGGGATCGGGGATGCGGCGGAGGTCAAAGCGTTGGCACCGGGAGAGGATGGTGGCGGGTAGTTTTTGGACTTCGGTGGTGGCGAAGATAAATTTTACGTGGGCGGGGGGTTCTTCGAGGGTTTTGAGGAGTGCGTTAAAGGCCTCGGTGGTGAGCATGTGAACTTCGTCGATGATATAGATTTTGAATTTTCCGCGGGCGGGAGCATAGGGGACGCTATCGCGCAGTTCTTTGATTTCGTTGATGCCGCGATTGGAGGCGCCGTCGATCTCGAGGACATCGAGGCTGCGGCCCTCTTCGATTTCTTTACAAATATCGTCGTCGGGGTTGAAGTCGGTTTTTGGGCCTTGGGGGCAGTTGAGGGCTTTGGCAAGGATGCGGGCGGTAGAGGTTTTACCGATGCCGCGGGGACCGACGAAAAGAAAGGCGTGGGCGAGCCGACCCTCGGCGATGGAGTTGGAGAGGGTGCGGACGACGTGGTCTTGGCCGACAAGTTCGGCAAAGGTGCGAGGGCGGTATTTGCGAGCGAGGACGAGGTAACCCATAAGGGGACTACTTTAAGGAAGGAAGCGGTCTGGGCAAGGACAGGAGGTCAATGAATTCACAATTGACTGCGTGGGGTTTCTTTTTTATGCTGTTCAGTTCGTATGAGAACCGTTTCTGCCAAAGCCAAGGATGTAACCCGCCGATGGTTTCTGATCGACGCCGATAAGCAGGTGGTCGGTCGGGTCGCGGTGAAAGCGGCAAACATATTGCGGGGCAAGAATAAGCCTATTTTCACCCCTCATGTGGACACAGGGGATCACGTGGTGGTGATCAATGCGGCCAAGGCAGTTTTCACTGGAAAGAAGGAGACGTTAAAGAGCTATATGTCCTATTCGGGTTATATTGGGGGGCATCATACGGAGACGGTGCAGGCGCGGAGGGGTCGGAGGCCTGAGCTTTTGATTCAAACGGCGGTCCGGGGGATGGTGATGCATAATCGGTTAGGTCGGGTGATTTTGAAGAAACTTTATGTCTATGGGGGGGCGGAGCATCCCCATGTGGCGCAGCAACCGGAAAAGGTGGAGCTCCGCTAAGGCGGGAAGAAATTTATGGCGAACGAAGACAAGTATGGGGTAGGGCGGCGGAAGACGGCGGTGGCGCTGGCTTATCTGAAGAGGGGAACGGGTTTGATTACGGTGAATGGACGGGCGTTGGAAGAGTATTTCCCAACTCCCTCGACTCGGATCGAGTTGATGAAGCCTTTGGTGACGATTAAGGAAGAAAAACGGTTCGATGTACGGATTCGGGCGAGTGGGGGCGGTCTTTCAGGTCAAGCTGGGGCGGCCAGTTTGGCGATTGCGCGGGCTTTGAACCAGACTCTCCCGGAGCAGCGTGGCGTTTTGAAGAAGGCTGGTTTGTTGAGACGGGATCCGCGGAAGCGTGAGCGGAAGAAGCCTGGACAGCCTGGTGCGCGGAAACGCTTCCAGTTCTCGAAACGCTGATTGGAAGAGTTGTTCACTACCGGCCACTTTTTTTGTGGTTGGGAGTGGAAGAGGTGAGGGTGCCGGCTTTATTGTGCCGTTCCTATGAAATTGCTCGTAACCACCGCTATTTTGGGCGCTTCCGGCTATACGGGGGAAGAGCTCGTACGGATTTGTGCTCGGCATCCTGGGATGAAGTTGGCGGCGGTGACCTCGAGGCAATGGAAGGGGAAGACTCTGGAGGAGACTTTAGCGATTGGCGGTGCGGCGGGGGGATTGCGTTGCGAAGATCTTTCGGCGAAAGAAGTCTCGCAAAAGGCGGAGGTATTTTTTCTGGCGCTACCTCATGGGGTTTCGGCTGCGATCGGGGGTGAGTTGCGGGCCTTGGGCAAAAAAGTTTTTGATCTGAGTGCGGATTTCAGGCTGAAGGATGCGGCTTTGTATGAGAAGACGTATGGGATGGTGCATCCGGTACCCGCGCGGTTGAGTGAAGCGGTCTATGGGTTACCAGAAATCTACCGGGAGAAAATACAGAAAGCGGATTTGGTGGCATGTCCTGGATGTTATCCGACGACGGCGATCTTGGGATTGGCGCCGGTCTTGAAGGCGGGGTGGGTGGCGGAGGGTGGGATAGTAATTTCGGCGATGAGCGGGGTGTCGGGTGCGGGGAAGAAGGTGGAGGGGGCTTATCTTTTTGGGGAGTGTAATGAGAATTTGCGGGCGTACAGCGTGCCGCAACATCGGCATCGGCCTGAGATTGAGCAGGAGCTCTCGGCGATTGCGGGGAGTGCTGTGCGGGTGGCTTTTGTGCCTCATTTAGCGCCGCTGCATCGGGGGATGTTGACCTCAATTTCTTTCCCGTTGAAGAAGAGCACGTCGGCGGCGGCTTTGGAGAAAGAGTATCGGGAATTTTATCAGGGTGCGGTGGCGGTGCGGGTGTTGACGGGGGAGGCTTTGCCAGAGACGAAGCGGGTGGCGGGACGGCAGGGGGCGCAGATTGCGGTGCGGGTGGATGAGTGGACGGGGCGGGGTTTGGTGATTGTGGCGATTGATAATTTAGGGAAAGGGGCGGCGGGCCAGGCGGTACACTGTTTTAATTTGCGGCACGGGCTACCCGAAGGGGAGGGATTGGAGTGGTGAAGCCGGCGTGGGTGTGGATCAAGGCAGGGAACGTCACTTCGGCGAAGGGGTTTCTATCTTCGGGTATCCATGCGGGATTGAAGCCGGGTCGCGAGAAGGACATGGCGTTACTGGTTTCTACTTGTCCAGCGGATGCCGCGGGGGCGTTTACGACAAATCAGGTGAAGGCAGGACCGGTGCGGGTGAGTCAGGAGCATCTGAAGAATGGAAAAGTTCGGGCGATCATTATTAACAGTGGCAATGCGAATGCTTGCACGGGGGTGCGTGGGATTGCGGATGCGAAAAGAATGACGGTGGCGACGGCGGTGGCTTTGCGATGCAAAGCGCAAGAGGTGTTGGTCTGTTCGACGGGACGGATTGGGGTGCCTCTACCGATTCGCAAAGTTTTGCGGGGGATTCGGAACTGCGCGCGGATTTTGAAGCCTGGGCGGGGATCGGTGGCGGCGCGGGCGATTATGACTTCGGATACGGTGAGAAAAGAGGGGGCGGTGCGTTTAAGTTTGGGGGGAAGAAGGGTGGTGATTGGGGCGATGGCCAAGGGATCGGGAATGATTCATCCGAATATGGCGACGATGCTTTGTGTGGTGACGACGGATGCGGCGGTGGATCGGGCGACTTTGGCGCGGGTGACGAGCGAGGCGGTGGAGCAAAGTTTTAATCGGATCAGTGTGGATGGGGATATGAGTACGAACGACACGGTGCTGGTCTTAGCGAATGGAGCGGCGGGAAATCGGCCCTTAAAGAGTTATGATGCGGATATGGGGAAGTTTGCCGCGGCGCTGAAGATGGTGATGTTGGAGATGGCGAAAAAAATTGTGGGGGACGGTGAAGGGATGACGCGGGTGATTGAGTTGGCGGTGACGGGTGCGGCGACGGAGGCGGATGCGAAAAAGATGGCGGAGGCAGTAGTGCGCTCGGCTTTGGTCAAGACTTCGTGGCATGGTGGGGATCCGAACTGGGGGAGGATTATGGGAGCGATTGGAGCGAGTGGGGCACGCATGCGGGAGGAGTTGGTGGATATTCATTATGATGGGGTGGCGGCGGTGCGGGGTGGGGTAGCGGCGGCGACGCCGATGGGGAGGTTGCGGGCGGCGGCGCGGAGGTCGAGGGTAGCGATTCAGGTGAATTTGAATTTGGGAAAAGGGAGTTACGCGATGCTGACGACCGATCTTTCGGAAAAGTACGTGCGGATTAATTTAGGGGAGTAGGAGTATGAGTGGCGCGGTAGTGATTAAGTATGGGGGAAGCGCGATGGATGATCCTGCGAAAGTTGGGGAAATTCTGGCGGAGATCGCGGGATTAGCGCGCGGGGGGATACCGATTGTTGTGGTCCACGGGGGGGGTAAGGAGATTAGTGCGGAGATGAAGAAGCGGGGATTGAAGCCGGTTTTTGTGGAAGGGTTTCGGGTAACGAACGAAGCGACGATGGTGGCGGTGGAAGAGGTGTTAGATGGGAAGGTGAATCCTGGAATTGTAGCTCAGTTGAATGGGCAGGGTGGCAAGGCAAGAGGATTGAGTGGGCGAAAAGTTTTTCTAGCGCGAAAAGCGGTGGCTGGGCTGTCGGAAGGGGGTGTGGTGGATTTAGGGAGGGTAGGGGAGGTGGAGCGTTGTTTGGTGGACGAGGTGAGGAAGGCTTTGGCGGCGGGGGAGACGGCGGTGGTCAGTCCCGTGGGGCAGGGCAACGATGGGGGGGCGATGAATTTAAATGCGGATGTGGCGGCGGCGGCGTTGGCGGGAGCGTTGGCGGCGGAGCGGCTAATCTTTTTGTCGGATGTGCCTGGAGTGCTAGGGGATCGACGTGATCCTGCTTCTTTGATTCGAGAGCTTCGGGTGATGGAGTTAGCAAAGATGGAGGAGGGGGGAGTAATTCGTGCGGGAATGATTCCGAAGTGTCGATCGGCAGCGGTGGCGTTGCGGCAGGGATTGAAGAGGGTGGAGTTCGTCGATGGTCGGGTGGCAGGGACGATGACGAAGGTGGTGAAGGGGGAGGAAAAGGCGGGGACGATATTGACGATGTAAAATTGAAATTTGACCTCTGACCCCAAATTACGGTTTGGGGAGGAAATCTTTGAGGCGGAGTTGGGCGGCGCGGCCGATGGGAATGGGTTGGGAGACGCCCTCGAGAATTATATTTGCCTCGTCTCGGGATTTTCGGTCGATGCGGGTAATCTTTTTTAAGTTTACGAGGTGGGAGCGATCGATTTTGGCGAAGGGTGGGAAGGGCAGGATCTTTTCGTAACTACCCAAGGGCTGGCAGATCATCAAGGGGGTTGAGTTGGGGATATGGATCCGGGTGAAATCCCCGTCGGCTTGAAGGAGGGGAATTGACTCAATGGGGACGACGATCGATTGATGGGGAGTGTGGAGGCAGATTCGGTCTTGCAAGGAATAAGCGGTCTTGGAGATTGCGGCTTTTTTGGAACAAGCGGTTTGGAGGCGATGAATGGCTTGGGCGAAACGTTGGGGGCTGACTGGCTTGATGAGGTAGTCAACGGCATCGAGATCGAACGCTTGGACTGCGTATTTGGAGTAGGCGGTGACCATGACCGTCTTGGGCGGCGGGTGAAGTGCTTTCAAGAGATCGAAGCCAGTTGCGCCCGGCATCTGGACATCGAGAAAGAGGGCATCCGGCCTTTCTTTGCGGATCAGTTTGAGGGCGGTGGCTTTGGTCTTGGCTTCACCGACGATTTGAATGTCTGGATGCGGAGAAAGAAGTTGGCGAAGGCGTTGAAGGGCGAGTCGCTCGTCATCGCAGAGGATTACACGGAGCATGGTTCCCCCTCTAAATCGAG
>CAMCNF010000085.1 GCA_945876115.1 Verrucomicrobia subdivision 6 bacterium
ACGACTCCGGGTTGGAATCCTGAGTAGGCGGGATTGATCACGCCGAGAAGTTTATAAAGGACATCGAAGTCGACGGTGTCGGAGATTTGCCAAAGGAAGCCTGAGCCGACGGAGAAAGCTGGAGAGTAGGCCTCTTCGAACTGGTCGGAAGTTTGGGTGTTATCGATTTCTGTGATTTGGAGTTGGGAGTAGGCGAAGCCGAAGCCGGTGGAGAGATAGGGTTTCCAGCGACCTTGGCCTGGCCAGCGAAAGACGGTGGAAAGGAGGGCGGGGACTTGGATGTAGCGACCAGTGAGGGAGAGGCCGCCTTGTCCGATTGATTCTGAACCTTGATCGGTCGTGAGGGTGCCGTTGCCGTTAAGATGGTCGAGTCCGTTGTAGGTGATTCCCCCTGAGAGTTCTACTCCGAGCCAATCGGTAAAGTTGATTCCTGGGGCGACATCGAAGCGGAGGCCTGGGTTGATGGAAATGGAGGGGTTACTCAAGGTGCCTCGTACCCCAGGCAAGATAGAGCTCGAAAGATTTTGGGCGCTGGAGAGATCGTTGACGAAGGCGAAGCCGAGATCGGTGCGAACATAGGGGCCAACGCAGTCGGAGGTATCGGGGACGACAAACTCCGTTTCGGAAAATTTATAGGTCATCGACCAGTTGGCGCCCGCGGAGAGGTTGGTGAAGTCGCCGGTTTCGGCGATCTGGCTGGTGCTATCGCTTTTCGAGTAGTTGAAGTTGAGTCCAGAGGAGAGTTGTGGAGTGAGGGCAAAGTTCAGGCCTATGCCTAAAGTGAATTGCTGATCGAGGCGCTGAGAAAATCCGTTGGCGAAGCCGGTAACCTCGCCTTGGTCGTTGAAGTCTTGGGTTTGGGGAGCGCTGGTGGCATCGGTGTAGTAGGCGATGCGGTAGGAGACAAAAGGGCTGAGGCTGATCTGGTCGGTCAGAGTGAGAAAATAGGAACCGGTTAGGCTGTTATCGGTACGGGTATAGTAGGTGGGATTAGAAAAGACGTAGGAAGCGCGCCAGTTGACGGAGATGGCTTGAGTTTCGGTCAAGGGGTGAAAGTAGCTGGCAGAGTAGGCGATGGTGATTTCGTTGAGAAAATTGTTATCGGCGAGCCCGGCCACAGACACTCGCTCGTCGGGAGTGTTGAGATAAAAATATCCGTTCACATCGACGGAGAGACCGACACTGAGCTCGGGGGTAACCTGTTTAGTTCCGCGGAAAAAAATGTTGGCGAGAATAAAGTCTTGGGCGAGGCCGATGTCGTAGGTTCCGAGACCATTATTGGTCTGGGAAGGTTCTTCTTGGCTGAAGTAGTTAAAGAAAGAGGTACGAGTGCCAATTTCAGGAAAGAAGGTGTCGTAGCCTGGCATAGTGACGATAGTCGGGGCCCAAGCGGCCTCGATGGAGGAGATGGATTGCCAAGCGGCGACAACATTTTGTGAATTTTTGGCGTAGTTGGCGTTGGAGAGCCAGTTGTAGGTTTGGTCTACGCGGAGGCGAGCAAAGGGGAGGCTAGGGACTTCTTTCATGAGCTGCATCGAGCCGAGGTCATCGGAGACAGCAGTGGCTTCGAGGGGAGGTTTATCTTCGGAGCGAGGCTTGAGAGCTTGTTGGGATTGCCGTTCACGTTCCTGCTGGGCTTGGGCATCGATGACCGCTTGCTGGGAGACGGCTCCTGGCAGAGCTTGTGACCAGAGAGGAGCGGTGTGTGCACAAAGGAGCAGGGTGGTTCCTGCCCAGAATTTGAGCAGAACCCACCTGTCGGGAATGAGCTGGTTAAACCCCTTTTCCACCAACTCGACTTATACGCGAGTTGATGACTTGACTACAACCTATAGTGGCTAGATATACCCAAACACAATAAAATGTATATTACAGTAAAAAGTCAGCGATATTGTTGGCTCATAGCTCGAATTCGTTTAGCCACTGCATCGGCGAGAACTTTTGGACTGAGGGCTTTGGCGTGGTCTCCCCAACTAAGGATCCATCGTTCGATTTCTTCCAGTGCGCCAAGGGTCATTTCTAGTTCGAGTCCGCCCCCTTTGGTCTCCTTCATTTTTTGGGTGGGGTGCCAATCTCTTTCCCGGACGAGTCGTGAGGCAAAAGAGTCGAAGCGGATGCGCACGAGATATTTTGCGGTTCCTGAAAAAACTCCGAACCCTCCTTTTAACTCTTTTTCAGCGGAGAAACCACGGGGGCGATCAAAAGTTTTCTTGGTGATTTGAGGATCGCGAATTCGGGGCAGGGCAAAGGTGCGGATTTGTCCTCGCAAGGGATCGTGAGCCAGCAAGTACCAAGCATTATCAATATTGGCGAGATGATAGGGGTAGACAGCCCGTGTCTCAGGGCGGGTGGCTCGTAGGGAGTGATAGGAAAAAGAGATTTCCTGCCGTTGGACGATCGCGCGGGCGAGGAGGCGAAAGGTCTCGAGGTCGGCGGCGGAGGCACCCGTGACGCGGAAAGAGTAGTCGGAGCCCCATTCGCCTAGATCGAAGCTGACGGTTTCCTTGAGGGCGCCGGTTAATTTTTGGAAAGCGGTCCCGAGAGTTTTTTCGAAGGGAGTGCCCCGGTATTGGGCGAGCACCTTCTGGGCGACAAAGAGGGCGAGGATTTCTCCTTCACTAACTTGAAGTAGGGGAAAGGCCTCGACCACTTCGGTGTAGCGAAAAGTGTAGCGGGTGGGATCGTACTCCAGCGGGAGGTTGAGGCGATCTCGCATAAAATCGAGATCGCGCTGAATGGTTTTATAGGAGACCTCAAACTCCCGACCCAGTTTCTGACAGTTGACCACTTGCTGGGTGGAGAGGAGATCGTGGAGACGTTGCATTCGTTCTAAAGGAGGCCGGCTATGGCCACCAGGAAGGGACAAAGATTTTTTGCTCATAGGACGCTTTATGTCCTACCCACGATGTCAGGATAGCACAAGAAAAAAGGAGGAAACGAAACATGGAAACATTAATGCATTGTCGATCCTGCGGGGAGGACAGCAACCGAGCGGACTGGGAGGCCAGTGGAGCTTGTTGTGGTCACTGCGGGGAAAGAACGGAAGGAAATCTGCGGCGAGGCTTGGAGGCGTTGGCGTCGCTGAGGAAGCGATTGGAGTTGGATCTGGTTTGGAGGCCAGGGACCAGCCATGCGTAGTCCGTTGGGGTTATTGGCGGCTTTGGCGGGAGCTAGTTGCACCGGCCTTTGCTTCGGTTGTGCTTGGGCGGTGCCTGAGCTGTCGATTTTATCGGCAGTAGCGGCGGCGTTCTGGTGGCAGGTGGCGAGAGTGGCGTGAAGGAGAATTGGAGAAGTTCAAAAGTGTGAAGGTGAGAATGTGGTCCCGCATTCGCGGGACGCGCTCACGCGTCGATGTTGTTTTAGAGTTTGAATCTTAGGTAGGGGCGGCATCTCCGAGGCCGCCTAGCTGGGCGAGCAAAATTGAAGATTGGCCCCCTAAGACCTGCCCCCGCCCATTCTCAGATCCGCGTCCCGCGGGGATGGATTTCCGCTTACGCGGGGGAATTGAGCGCTTGTTTACGTTCTTTTCCGTTTGGAAAAGAACTAGGACGACCAGGATGGTCGTCCCTACCGGTGCACGGGATCGGGGTTGGAGGTTTGAATCGGCTGACCGGGCCTACTACGTTCCGCCGACGTTACTTCGAAGGCTAAGGGACGGTCAGCCCTACCGGTGCACGGGATTGAAAGAGAAAGATTCGGTGCGGGTGTGCATCCATCGGTAGGGCCAATCTTCGGGGGTGGAAACATATCCGGCGCGCACCGGATTCATCTCAATATATTTCCATTTTTCTTCCAATGATGAATGATGCCGGATGCGGTGATCGAAGAACCCTCTTTGCCAAATGATTCCGGTGGCTTGATTGGTTCGTTGTTTAAACTCACCGATGACGGTCGAGAACTTTCGGTGGTCAGGAATTTGCACGATGGCATGCAAATGATCCGGCATCAGCAGGGCGATGGAGCAGAACCATCGTTTTGTTTCATGAAAATGTTGGATGATCTTGATGATACTATCGGCCCGTTCCGGCCGGCAAAGGTGATTGAGAGCACGATGCCGGCAGCAAAGAGTGATAAAAAAATCGGGATGCTCGATGCCATCCGGTGTTTCATGGCGGAGCCAATATCTCATATAGGATTAAACTTGAGAAAACGGAAAAGGGTGCGGTCAAAGCCGAAAGTTATTAACTGGTAGGGACGCATGATGCCGCGAATGCGGAAAGGGCGTCCACCCAGGTCCGCTAAGGCGGGGCTGGGGCTATGAAGTGGGGATGGTTGAGGCTTGTTTACGTTCTTTTCCGTCTGGAAAAGAACTAGGACGACCGGGGATGGTCGTCCCTACCAGTGGACGGGATCGGGGTTGGAGGTTTGAACCGGCCTCTAGCTAGGGCTGGAGTTTTGAAGTGGGGATGGTTGAGGCTTGTTTACGTTCTTTTCCGCTTGGAAAAGAACTAGGACGACCAGGATGGTCGTCCGTACCGGTACTGTGGTTTGTGGTAGGGCCGATGGTCCCCATCGGCCGATAGAATTGCTTAGGTTTGGGGCGTTGAATGGTTCAATCGGCCCCGACTCTGGTCGGGGCGCTACCAGGGGATGGAGCGATTTAAGTTTGAGGGTGGTACGCTTAATCGGATTATATCGAAACACAACATATAGGGTACATGATAAAGTTATTCACCACCGGTTGTTATTCTGCATAAACACCTAGCTAAAAGCGACTTATGCTAGTGAAAAAACAGCCAAAAAGGTTGACTTTCAACAACTTATGGGCATATTGAACTTGTGGTTGGTATTCTAATTATTCTGAGACCTTTTTTTGAACTTATGTGCTTTGGAGCGGTCAAAGATTAAACGAAATGAATGGTAAAGTGAAATTCTCTGTCTTGTTCTTCTCCTCACTACTTGGGTTGTGCGTGGGATCTGTTTTTGGAGCGATGGAGCTTCAGGATGGGGAGATAACCACAATCAAAAACATGGTGGAGCACGATTCAGGAACTGGGCCTGCTCCGGCGAAGCAGAATGAGATGATTCATGAAAGATCTAAGGTAAGTACGGAGGCGGCATCGATGGCGGAACTGACCTTTGGAGATAGTACGATTACGCGGATGGGTGCGAACACATCGTTCTCGTTTCAGTCCAAAGAGCGTTTGGTGAAGCTGGATCGAGGGACGGTTTTGATCAACACCCCTCCTGGGGCTGGAGGAGCAACGGTGGATTGCGGTGGAGTGACGGGAGCGGTGACGGGTACCACCTTTTTAGCGAGCCGTGCTGGGGATGGTAAGGTGATGTTTGTTTTGCTGGAGGGTTCGCCAATGAAAATCACTAGCGGCGGGGTGGTGACAACGATCAAACCTGGGCAAGCGGCATCGGTCGGGTTGGCCACACCAGAGGGTGGCGATAAAGGAGGTGGTGATAAAGCGGGTGGTGATAAAGCATCGGGAGATAAGGGAGGGGGAGACACAGCGGGCGGAGATAAGGCTGGAGGGGATCAAGGTGGTGGAGACAAAGGTGGCGGGGATAAGGGCGGCGGGGATAAGCCCACTGCAAGTGGAGGTGGTGGGGAGAAGGGCGGCGGGGATAAGCCCACTGCAAGTAAAGGTGGCGGGGAGAGAGGGGGGCCCGCCCCTGCACCAGCAGAAAAACCTAGGCCAGTACAAGTTTTTGACGTTGATGTTAAAAAAATGGTGGATTCAACCCCGTTGATTAGGGATTTTGCTAAGCCATTACCTTCTGCCGAAAAAATTCAGGCCACGGTGGAAGTTCAGCAGAACAAGGTATCGGAAGGAAAGATGGAGTCCCTTGGTATGGAGGTTGTGGCGGTGAAGGCGGATGGAGATCTGATGGTTGGCTCTCCGAAGATTGAAATGGACGCACCTCCCGCGAAAGAGGAGGGGCCAGCACCAAGAATTGAAGAGGGGGTGGCGAAGAATGAAGGGGGCGGTCCTGGAGAGAAATTAGACATTGCGACGGCAGCCGGCGGACCTGGGCCGGGGCCAGATAATTTGGATATTGCGACAGCAGGACCCGGAGAGGGACCTGCGCCGATAGTGGCGCAAAACGCCCCTCCGCCGGATGCGCCGAGGGTTGAGCTTCCTGCTCCTCCCCCGCCAGTCTTTAACCCTGCCCAAAACGTGGTCCCAGCTCCTGTTATCACTAGCATTACATTCCGTGCGAATGATGCGACACGGTCCTATGGGGAGGAAAACCCTGCCTTTGCTCTAGGCGTGGTTGCAGGTTCGTTGAAGGATGGGGATAGTGTCGAGGCAACTTTTCGGACTCCTGCAGGCCCAAATAGCGCAGTGGGCCCTTATGATATCTCAATCGGATCGTACAGGATTGTGAGCTCGAGTGGTGCGGATGTGACGTCGAATTACAGGGTTATTTTGGAAAAAGGAAATCTCAACCTGGGCAAAGCCGAGCAGAGTGTGAGGTTTACGTTGCCTGGGAGTCTAACGTTTGGCGCAGACACGGGTTTGAGTGCGACGAAGTTAGATAGCACGGTGGTAAGCTTCGAGGTGGTCAGTGGGCCGGCAAAGATCGAGGGGGGTAAGTTGGTGGCGACGAGTGGAACGGGCAGTGTGGTGGTGCGAGCGCTGACGGTGGGAGATGGGAATTATCTTGGGGCGAATGCGGAACAGACGATCAACTTAGCCAAAGCTGGGCAGAGTGTGAGCTTTACGTTGCCTGGGAGTCTGACGTTTGGCACAGACACGGGTTTGAGTGCGACGAAGTTAGACAGCGCGGTGGTAAGCTTCGAGGTGGTCAGTGGGCCGGCAAAGATCGAG
>CAMCNF010000086.1 GCA_945876115.1 Verrucomicrobia subdivision 6 bacterium
CTGCAAATCAAACAACACGATGGTCCCTCCCTCGAATTCCTTACCCGCATCGCCACCTTTAGCCGAACACCCCCTCCCAAGGACTGGAACGGGGTCTGGCAAACCGCTTCTAAATAACATTTACTGTTTCGTTACTTCCTCTGTTACAAGAGCTCAAATAGGAATTACTAACAACTGAGATCCTTTTGGTGAATCTGCATTGCCTGCTCAACTCCCCTTTTTCTTCCACCTCAACAACCGAGAGGTAAAACCATCTGCGTATCCCCCACCAAGGCCCACGCCTTCCAACCCCTGCTCTGCAAATCCATCGCAAACTCTTTCGTAAACCCGTGCACCGTTCGCACCTCCTTCGGCTTTACCCTCTCCACCATCTCGATCAACTCTCCATAATCCGCATGATCCGATAAGACAAACGCCTCATCACAACCATAGCGGTAAATAGCCCCTCGGTCCAAAGCCCACCCGCTGGCCACCGCCACCCGCCTCTTCTCCAAAACCTTCAGCCTCTGCCCTCTCGCCATCGATGGAGGAACAATTAGAATATGACCCTTCATCTTCTCCTGTGTGATTTTGCCTAACCTTTTCGCAGGCGGCAGAGCCTGACCCAACTCCCGATACACCTCACATATTCGATGCCCTGCCGCATCCATCAAAACTGGTATGCCAGCCGCTCCCATCAAAGACAAAAGTTCTTGGCTCTTACCTAACGAATAACCCAGAAGGATCGGAACCTTTCCCTCCTTCACTGCACCACGACAAAAAGAAATCATCTCTCCCGCCACTTTTTTCACTTCAGGAAATCGATACTCGGGTCGGCCAAAGGTTGTCTCCATCACCAAGACATCCGCACGCTTCGGCTCACATTTCTCCGAAGTCTTTCCCCCACGTAATTTAAAATCTCCCGTGTAAAGCAGCCGACTCTCCCTCCTTCCCACCCGCCGCTTCACCCACACCATCGCCGATCCCAAAATATGCCCTGCAGGAACCAAGGTTAAACTCGCACCATCCTTCAAAGAGAAAGAGCGTCCAAACGGAATCGCCTGAATCTTTGTTCGCTTGGAAACCCTCAACCGCAATAACCGCGCCGTTGCAGGACTCGCCAAAATTTCCTCATGCCCCGCCAGATGATCATAGTGTGCATGCGTCACCACCGCCCGCTTTTGCGGGCGTTTCGGATCCATCCATAAATCCACCTGAGGAAGATAAATCCCTCCTTCCCGCCCCTCCACCACCCATTTCTCCAACCCACTCTCGACTCTTTTTCGCTTCATCCCACCTTTACCCTTTAACAAAATACGCCGCAATTATTGCCGCCACCTTTTCCCCCACACCCTCCACCTCCGCCAACTCCTCCACACTCGCCTTCGCCACTCTTCCCACCGTTCCAAACTTCTTTAACAACGCCCGCTTCCGCACGCCACTCACCCCAGGAATCGAGTCCAACTCACTCATCTCCATTCTTTTCTTCATTAAGAGCTGGTGATACCCGTTCGCCACCCTATGTGCTTCGTCTCGCACTCTCTGCAATAACCGGATCGCCCCGCTTTCATGGGGTAAAACAAGCGGGTCAGGACGCCCAGGTCGAAAAATCTCCTCATTCTGCTTCGCCAACCCAATCGCAGGAACACCCTCCCAACCGACAAGTTTTAACTCTCTCACCGCCGCCCCCAACTGACCCTTTCCCCCGTCGACCACCATCAGATCAGGTGGATTTTGCCCCTCTAACTTTAATCGTTGGCACCTTCGCCGAATCACTTCCGCCATGCACCCCACATCATCTTGCCCCTCCACCCCCTGAATCCGAAAACGCCGGTACGCCTCCTTCGCTGGCCTCCCATCACGGAAAACCACCATCGATGCCACGCTATGCGTATCCGAAATATTCGAAATATCGAAACACTCGATACGTGCAGGCACCACTGCTAATCCCAAAGCATCCCGCAATGTTTCCAGATCCTTCTCCGGAACCACCGTACTCGGTAGCGAGCGAAAGAATTTTCGCGTAGGCCGTGTCGTCTTTTTTAGATCTTCAACCAAGTTTCGTAAAGAAGCCGCCTTCTCAAAGTCCTTTCGTCCCGCCGCCTTGACCATCGCCTCTTCCAGCGACTCCCGCATCTCCAGCGTTTTCCCTTCCATAAACTCACAGGCCAATCTCACTCTCTCCCCGTATGCCTCTTGCGTGATCTTGCCCACACACGGAGCACTGCAGTTGCGAATGACATCATCCATGCAGTGCCGATAATCCTTCTCCCCGGGCGACGCTGGACGACAGGACCGCAGTCCAAACTTTTTCCGAATGAGTGACAAAGTCTGCCGCAAGGCTCCCGAATGGGCAAAAGGCCCAAAGTATCTCGCCTGATCCTCATTCTTCATCCGGGTCATCTGAAATCGAGGATAGGGTTCCGCTAAATCCACTCGCACTAATAGAAATCGTTTATCATCCCGAAAACTCACGTTGTACCTTGGTCGATATTCCTTGATCAACCTTCCTTCCAATAAGATCGATTCCGGCTCGCTCTTCACTACATGGGTTTCTAACTCCGCTATGCTTTGTAATAACGCCCGCGTCTTTAGATCTGCCCCAAATTTTCTTGAAGGATGAAAATATTGCCCCACCCGCCGATGCAAATCCTTCGCCTTCCCCACATAAACTACCCGATGAAAGCGATCCCGAAAGAGATACACCCCTGGCCGATGCGGTAAATCCCGCAACTGCTTGGACAGCTCAGCAGAAACCGTTTCCATCAACGAAAAGTAGACTATCCTAAATCCATGAGCACCCCAACTCACACTTGGCCTTATTCCCATTGGCTTCTTTCCCTATTTCTGGCCGCTTCCCTCCAGGCCAACCCTCTCGCCCGTACCCCCCAACTCACCGTCGAGCTCATTCCCTTTCCTCCCCCCCCATCTCCAGGCCAGTCCGTCACCGTTGGCCTCCGCTTCCTTCCAAAACCGGGTTGGCACATCTATGCCTCCAATCCAGGAGACTCCGGTCTTCCTCCTTCCGTCGAGTGGAAACTGCCTCCTGGATTTTCTGCCTCTGCTCTCCAGTTTCCCTTCCCCCACAAAATACTTGCACCACCTCTCGTCAGCTACGGCTACACCGAGGAAAGTATTCTCCTCACCGAAATCACTCCTCCTTCCACTTGGCCTAAAGGAAAGCCCTTCACCCTCCGCGCCCAACTCGATTGGCTCGTCTGCAAGGAGGCCTGTCTTCCCGGAAGTGCCACTCTTTCTCTCACCCTTCCCGCTAAGCCAAATCCGAAACTCTTGCCCAGCATCGCTCAGGCCATCCTCAACTTACCTATCTCTGACCCGTCCTTTCACTTTACCGTCACTCCCTCAACCCACTCCGTCGACCTCCTCCTCCAACGTCCTCCGATTCCTCTGGGCAACTTAACCTTCTTCCCAGACAACAACGACTGGCTCGATGAATTTACTCCCGCACAACTCCGTTACTCGCGGGATGGACTCCACCTCATCCTGCCCCTCCAGAAAAAAGCTCACCTCCCTTCTCTTCTCACCGGCGTGCTCCTTGCCGATCAACCTTGGGACTCCGCTGGACACCGTGCCCTCAAGATTTCCGTTCCGCTTCCACCCCTCCCTTCCGCTTCTTCAAACGCAAACTCCAGCTTCTCCCTCGCTCTACTCTTCGCCTTCCTTGGCGGACTCATTCTAAATATTATGCCCTGCGTTTTCCCTATCCTCTCCCTCAAAGCCCTCCACCTCGTTCAGATCTCAGGGGAGAGCCCCACCGCCGCTCGTCGCGAAGGACTCGCTTTTTTTGCAGGCGTCCTCCTCTCCCTCCTTGGCCTCGCTGGACTTCTCATCATTCTGCGCTCTTCAGGCCAAGCCCTCGGTTGGGGCTTCCAACTCCAATCTCCTCCCGTCGTCTGGCTCCTCCTCGCCCTCCTCTTCGCCCTCGCCCTCAATCTCCTCGGCGTCTTCGAATTTCAGGTTCTCCTCGGCGACCTCGCCTCTAAAAGCCCAAAACAGGGCTGGACCGGTGCTTTCGCTTCTGGACTTCTGGCCGTCGCAGTCGCCTCCCCCTGCACCGCACCCTTTATGGGCGTCGCCCTCGCCACCGCATTCTCCCTTCCTCCACTCCATACTCTCTCCATCTTCACCTCTCTGGCTTTCGGCTTCGCTCTGCCTGTCCTCCTTTTCTCTTATTTCCCATCTCTACTTTCTTTCCTCCCCAAACCTGGTGCCTGGATGAACACTCTGAAAAAGATTCTCTCCCTCCCGATGTTCGCCGCCGTTCTTTGGCTTCTCTGGGTTGCTTTACGCCTCAGCGGAACCTCCTCCATCCTACCCGTACTTCTCGGACTCCTTAGCCTCACCCTCGGACTCCTTTTCTATGGTCAATCCCAACGATCCTTTCCCCCTCCTCGCCCGCTCCGAATCCTCGGCATCACCCTCACTCTCCTTGCCTGCGTACTGCCCGCCCTTCTTTTAAAAACCGCCACCGCCTCCACCCTCCCCACAATCTCCACCGATCGCCTCCCCTGGTCCGAAGCCGAGGTCGCCCGCCAAATCGCCGCTGGCCGATCCGTCTTCATTGATTTCACCGCTGCTTGGTGCCTCACCTGCCAAGTCAACGAACGGCTCACCCTTTCTAGTACAGAAATTAAAACCGCCTTCCGTGAAAGAAATGTCGCATTTCTCGTGGCCGACTGGACCCGCCGCGATCCAGCCATTACCGCCGCTCTCCAGAAATATGGCCGAGAAGGAGTCCCCACCTACGTCCTGCTCCGCCCCAACCCAGACTCCACCCCCCAACTCCTGCCTGAAATCATCACCCCGTCTATCGTGCTTGAAGCCCTCCGTCGGTAGCCAACACCTCCCCAGCTTCTCCCAAGAAGCTAATCTTAAATTGTAACACGTGTTACAATTTAAGTTAGGCTCCGATTCCTCAAAATCTTTTTGTTTAGAACATTAGGTACCTCACCAACGCGATCGGAATGCTTCGAATAGGCAATTCATTTCACTTTTAATCAACCTATGCATCTTCATCCACACCGATTCCCCCTCCACTCCCACCCCTAAGAAAGAATTCAGCCCAAAGTTTTTTTCGCTGCTTCCGTCACCCGCTCCGCACTCGGCATAACCGCCTGCTCCAACACCCGCGCATACGGTTGAGGCACATCAAGGCCCGTCACCCGCTCAATCGGTGCATCCAAAGAATCAAACGCCCGATGCTGTATCTCATACGCCACCTGCGCTCCCCATCCCGCAAAAGGCTTATTCTCCTCCACAATCACCACCCGACTGGTCTTTACCACCGAAGCCAGAATCGTTGGAATATCCAGTGGCTTGATCGTTCGCAAATCTACCACCTCAGCCGATATCCCATCCGCCGCTAACTGCTCCGCCGAGGCCAACGCCACATGCGTCGACGCACTATTCGCAATCAACGTCACTTGACTCCCTTCCCGACAAATTCGCGCCTGCCCAATCATTGTCAGCACATCTCCCTCAGGCACCTCCCCCTTAAATCCATACAGCTTCTCATTCTCAATAAAACAAACTGGATTATTGCTACGGATCGCACTTTTCAGTAGCCCCTTGGCATCATCAGGAAAAGCAGGCGTGATCACCGTCATCGCAGGTACATTCGCATACCAGTTCTCTGGAGTGTGCGAATGGGTCGCCCCCACCTGCAATCCCGCTCCCGAGGATCCTCGGAAAACGATCGGAATCGAATACTGCCCACCACTCATATAACGGATCGCCCCCGCGTTGTTCACGATCTGATCATACGCCACCATCGAAAAACTCCAGGTCATGAACTCCACCACGGGTCGCAACCCCTGCATCGCTGCCCCCACCCCCAACCCCGCAAAGCCTGACTCACTGATCGGTGTATCCAAAACTCTTTTCGCCCCAAATTTCTGCAAAAGCCCAGAACTCACCTTATACGCCCCTTGATACTCCGCTACCTCCTCACCCATCAGGATCACACGACCATCCCTCTCCATCTCTTCGCTCAGCGCTTGGTTCAGCGCTTCTCTCATCGTGATCACGGCCATGGCTAGCTCCCAATCGGCGGACGGAATTCCGCAATCTGATCCTCTGGCGCATGGATATCTTCGAAAACCGTCGCCACCTCAGGCTCAGCCGAGGCTTCCGCAAAGGCAATCGCATCCTCCGCTTCCGCTACCGACTGACGCTCAATCTCCTCATACTCCTTTTCTGTCAAAACCTTCTCCTTGTACAACCGCTCTTTAAACATCGAAATCGGCTCCGACTCTTTTTTCCGCTCCGCAATCTCCTCCTTCGTCCTGTAATTTCCAGGATCCGACATCGAATGACCCCGATACCGATAAGTCTTAATCTCCACCAGCGAGGGAAGACTCTCCGTCCGTGCCAGCTGAACCGCATCCCACATCTTCTCTCTCACATCATCCACATCGTTCCCATTTGCCGTGATCCCAGCCATGTCATACCCATCCGCACGCTTCACCAAAGGATATCCCGCTGAACTGCGCGACTGATGCGTGCCCATCGAATACTCATTGTTCTCAATCACATAAATCACCGGCAGCTTCCACAAAGCCGCCAAATTCAAAGCTTCGTGGAACGCCCCCTGATTCACCGCTCCATCGCCCAAATAACAAACCGTTACCTCCCCCGTTCCATTGTATTTCTGCGCAAAGGCAATCCCCGCCGCCAATGGGGTCTGACCCCCCACAATTCCGTGCCCACCGTGAAAATGCTTCTCCTTACTAAAGAAATGCATCGACCCACCCTT
>CAMCNF010000087.1 GCA_945876115.1 Verrucomicrobia subdivision 6 bacterium
CCGCTTATCCAGGGAAGAGTTTTGATAACGATTATTCACTGAACACCGTCGATCTTTGTCCGGTGGGCGCGCTGACCAGTAAGGATTTTCGGTTTCAGATGAGGGTGTGGTTCCTAAAAGAAACAAAAAGTATTTGCACGAGTTGTGGAACAGGTTGTAGTACGACTATCGGATCGAGGGAAGGTAAGGTTCATCGATTGACCCCTCGTGAAAATGAGGCAGTGAACTCTGCCTGGATGTGTGATTATGGAAGGCTGAACATCCACTATCTCGATTCAAAAGACAGGCTCCATCGCCCTCTGCTTAAGGCGGTAGGGGAGCAGTTCCCTGGAACCTGGGCGGATGCGATTCATCGGGCAGCGGAGGGACTAGGAAAAGTTAAGCCCGAGGAGATTGCGGTGGTGGCTTCGGGTCGCCTGACGAACGAGGAGCTTTTTGTCTTAAAAAGGCTGGTGGGTGAGCTCGGGGTAACTCGGGTGGATATGGTTCCACATTCTGGGCAGGCGGATAACTTTCTACGGAGTGGGGATGGAAATCCCAATGGGTGTGGGGCGGAACTTTTAGGGCTTTCCTCGGGTGGGAGAAAGTTTAGCTCCTGGGGGGCGGAGATTGTTTCAGGTAAAATTCGTGCACTGCTGGTTTTGGGAGGTGAGGATGTGGTAGCAGCGGGGATCCCTGCAAGTGCGCTCCAAAAACTAGATGTGCTTTTGTTCTCCGGAATTCTTGGGAATGAAACTTCCCGATTGGCCCATGTGGTTCTGCCTTCGGCGGCGACGGCAGAGAAGACTGGCTCGATGGTCAATGTGCACGGAAGACTCCAGCGAATGACCAGGGCGATTGCGGCTCCTGGGGAAGCGAGAGAAGATTGGCTGATTTTGCGAGATCTGCGGGAGGCCTGCACCGGTGGGAACTCACTGCACTCGGTGGAGGATGTTTGGAAAGCGATGGCGACGGAGGTTCCCCAGTTTGCTGGGTTGAGTTGGGCGAAAATTAGGGATTTGGGAGTTCAGCTTGAGGTAAGTTCGAAAGCGATGGCCACGGTTGCCACTTAACTCATGCGGTTCTTTGCTCTTCTCTGCCTCTCGCTGGTATCTCTGGGAATGAGCGACGAAGGAGGAAAAGCTCACGAGGAGCTCAAGCCGATCCGAGAATGGAAGGGGGAGGCCGGGGCTGGTGTGGAAAAAGGGCCTGCTCGGTCCGTTATTTCGAGTTCCGAAGAGTACGAGAAGTTGTGGAAAGAGTTGGGTTTAGATCGATCCCCTGGGGCGATTGAATTTTCGACAGAATTTGCGGTGGTGGTTACGAGCCGAGGGAGTGGGATTGCCTTTCGGCTCCGAGATGAGGGGGAAGGCAAGCTCAAGGTGATGTCGATTGCGACTCGAGATATCCGTCCAGGATTGCGTTATGCCATCGCAGTGATCTCCAGGCAGGGATGGCAAGAGGTGAACGACACCAAGCTTTGAGGCCGGGCCTAGGCCCGGCCTGTCAGCATAACGAGGGCTTCGCGAGGGGAGTGAACTTGGACCTGACCTCGGCACGTGGCGGGGAAATGCTTTAAATTCCCAGTGATGAGGGTTTTTTCTGAAGTCGAGTGAGCGACTTCGAGAAACATCGTGTCGGAAGAGTCGGGCGGAAGAGGACGTGGCCAAGGGGCAGCGGAGACCATGCTTTGAAAACTCAGTATACAAAAAAATGCATCGACCCGAACCGGATCAAAATGAAATTTGGGCCGAGCAAAAACTCTCCGATACTCATCCTCGATTCTGTCATCCATAGCGAGTTGGAGTCGGCGATCGAGAAGAGCATCGACCAGGCGTGCGGGTGGAGAGTCGACAGAAAGAAAACCGGAGACAAGAACGTTGGTGTCGAGCACCCAAAGGGGAATTTCAGCCATACGAACGGGTCGCTTTGATTTCGCGGTCAATCTCAGTCTGAGAGATGGAAGGGCGAAGAGCGGCGTCACGACGGAGAGCTGAGACGGCTCTTCGAGATCGGGCAAAAATCAGATCCTGCATATCTTCCAGGAGGGTTTGATCGCTGGTGGGAGTAATGATCCCGCGAGGTTTTCCGTCCTTGGTGATAACGAGTGCGCCTTCTTGAGCGAGATCTTTCCAGACTTTCCCTGGCCGGGCTGCGAGTTCTCTTGAGGCAAGCATTCTCATGCACTACATCTAGCTAGTAAGATGTAGGGTGTCAAATTACGGAGTGAGAGGATAGAGGCCGGGCCTAGGGTCCCCACCGGCCGATAGAATGGCTAAGGTTTGGAGCGTTGAATGGATCAATCGGACGACCGAGGATGGTCGTCCCTACCGGTGCTGTGGTTTGGAGGTGAGAAGCCCGGACGCGCTTACGCACGCGCGGATTTTGGGATCCAAATTTGACCTCTGAGCTCAAGATACGGTCGTAATCGAATCTTAACTTGTAAAAACAAGAAAGGCGTTCATTAGTGTACGCCATGGCGAATTCAATTCCCCAGGCTGGGCAGGACATTCCTTTAGATCAGGGATTAGTCGCAGGCGGTATTATGCGGCATGCTGTCGAGGATATCGCTTCGTCCGATCGGGAATATTTTGAACTGAACTGCATACAACTTGAGCCTGGTCCTTTTGTGGCACCGATTCATTTTATTGCTGCAAAAAACGCCATGGCGTACCGAGAGAGTTATCCTCGAAAGGTCCATTCTCAAGGAGAACTGGCTGGCAGGAGATTTGGTTTCGGAATTCCCCTTGTGAACAAGGGAGCTAAGTTTGCGGGTGAGGAGGTGGGGTTTCGACGGCTTTGTTCTGCAGTCAGCGGGGAAGAGTTAGACCTCACGGCAGAAGCTGGCTTTGAGTGGGTGATCGTGTTGGTCGATCAGGCTAAGCTCATGGCGTTGGCAGAAGCGGTGCGTCTTCCAGAAAATATTCTATCAGGATTAAGTTTTGGCCGGCAGGGGACCTTCTTCGAATCCTCTGCCTCTAAAGTGCGGCGGTTTGGCAAAACGATTTTTGAGAAGATGGACCAGAGTTATTCGGGACAACTGCAGCTTTCTGCTGAGGATTTCGAAAGTTTTATTTTCGATGGGTTACTTGGGATGATCGGTCCGATAGAATTGGACAGTGGCCGACCTCCTGCATCGGTGGTCGTCCGCCGAGCCACTGAGTTGGCAGACTCCCTCGCCCATCGCGGACCTGTCCGAATTGTATCTCTTTGTGCAGCTTTGAAAGTAAGCCAAAGCACGATGGAGAAGTCTTTTAAGGAAGTTTTTGGGTTAACACCTAATTTATTCTTTAGGCAGAGAAATCTGAACCTAGCGCGATTGAAGTTAATTCAAGGCCGACCAGAGGAGACGACAGTATCCGCGATCGCACAACAGCTTGGATTTAGGGAGATGGGCCGTTTCGCTGTTCGGTACCGAGAGCTTTTTGGGGAGAGTCCTTCTGAGTCTCTACGTCGGCAAGATCGTTGCACAGTTTTTATTCCAGCTTAAGCAATTTGATGAAAGTCGTTTTCTAACAACAAATAGAAGTTAGATTTAGAGTCCGCATCGATAGGATGTGCATATATCGTTAAATAAGTGTAATGAAGATGTTTGCCATTGCTAAATTGGCTTTATTTTGTAAAGTGTAATTATGAATAAAGTCGGCGTTACTAAGATTCTTGCATTGATCATGGGTGTTGGGTTTTTCGGGATGGGTCAAGGGCATGCGGTTACAACTTACACTGGGTTTAACTTTTCAGATCGGGTCGAGTCCGCCATTTCAAATCAATATAATGGGTTGACGCAGAGTTTTAGAAATGTTGCCACGGGCGTTGATATGAGGATTACGACGTCAACTTACGGGGCGGCGACGTATAATTATACCGTAAAAACAACTGCTGGTGGAGATCTCCAGGCGCGGTATACCTCTACAGCGGGTTGGAATTCGGCGCTTGATCCTGTCGCGGGTAGCAATCCGCTGGGGATAAACTACACCCTAAACTTTTTTGAAGCGGATGCGGGTCATACTTTCAGCATCGCCAAGGTGCTCAGCGATTTCAGGCTACTGACCTACGATGTGGACGGATCTAGTAATACCTCCACGAGCTCGGGCTCAAACAATGGCGTGCCTTGGACGACCACGACTAAAACGATAATCCAAAGTGAGGCGGTGCGGGTGCTTGCGGGCTCGGGTTTCGTTTCCTATCAACTGACGCCAGATACAACATTGACGGCCACCGAGAATGCTGGTGCGTGGCAATTCACTGGTAACGCTGTGGACGTGTCTTTCACAACGCCGAGCATGGTTATGATGAACTTTGCCAATACCTCAGAAGTGAAATTTCAGTTTGAAGCGCCGTATTCTTTGAATGCTAACGATCCCGTCGCCACCTACCTAGACGGGGATCTGACCTTTATCACTCAGGCTCAATTCGATACGTTTGCGGCTCCTACTCCTGCGGGAGTACCAGAGCCTTCCAGTTTGGCTTTGTGTCTTTTAGCTTTGGGAGGTTTGGGGTTGGTTCGTCGACGAAAGTAAATTGGGTGGATCAGGGGGGTGCAGAATTTTCCGTAGGGAAAGGGGGAGTTCGACCACCTTTTCACGAACATCTGAAGGCGCTAGGGATGGTGGAAAGGGCGTTAGGAAAGGATCATCCAAACGTTGCGCTTACGCTGCTGGTGATCGGGGATGCGTGTGCGAGCTCGGGAGATTATCAGGATGCGAGGAGTTATTATGAGCGGGCGTTACTGATCCAGACGAAACACTTTACGGATTCGAGTCAGGAGTTGGTAGAATGTAAAAAACGGATCCAAGAGTGTAGGGTAAAAAAGAAGGAGTAGGGGAGGGGGGAATTTGTAATTTTGCCCCGCGGTTGCGGGACACGCTCACGCGTGGATTCTTAATTTTACCTGCAGTTGCGGCCCCGACGCCGGCCCCGACGCAGGTCGGGGCTGGTCGGGGCAGGTCGGGGTAGAGACGCGGTATGCGTGAATGAGGTTTTAAAGTTGGAAGCTTAGGTAGGGGCGGCATCTCCGAGGCCGCCTGCGTAGAAAATTGTACTCTCAACGCTTCAACTAGGCGTGCTCGAAGACCCCGCCCTACCTCAACCTCCAGCCTTAGATCGCCTGCGTAGAAAATTGATTAGATGGGGTAGGCCGGGCCTAGGCCCGGGCTCGAGTGGGGTGGGGTAAACTTGTGCGAACCAGAATATTGGCTAAGCTTTTTAGATGCCGTTAACCCTGTCCACGCCGCGCAACTTTACTCCGGGCGATACCAAGGAGGAGTTGATCAAAGTAGCCAAAGATGGTCTGGATGTAATCCAAGACCTACCCCGTTATGCGAGAGACGGCGTGCAATCCATTGAAGCGGATGATTTTACACGTTTTAAATGGTACGGAGTTTATCAACAGAAACCTAAAGAAGACGGCTACTTCATGCTCCGAATGAGGATACCTGGGGGTCAGATGAATCCCGTTCAATTGCGAGAAATCGCCGCACTGACCGATCAGTTCGCTCATGGCTTTGGCGATGTAACCACACGCCAGACTGTTCAACTCCACTGGCTGCGAATCGAGCAATTCCCCGAGATTTTTAGAAGGCTAGAATCGGTAGGAGTTACTTGCAGCGGTGCTTGTGGCGACATCGCGAGAAACGTGGTGGGTTGTCCGGTTGCAGGTTATGACCCCGATGCGATTTCGGACGCTACGGCTGAGCTTCATGCGGTGGATGCCCACCTGACGAACAATAGTGAATTTTCCAATCTGCCACGGAAATATAAGATATCCGTCTCAGGTTGTCGGATCATGTGCACCCAACCTGACATTAACTGTGTGGGGGTCTTCGGCTTGGAACGAGGGAACGAGAAGGGGTATGGGATCAAGGTTGGGGGAGGACTTTCCTCCGCCCCGCACTTGGCGCAAACCCTGCCAGTATTTTTAAAACCTGAGGATATTTTTCCTATGGTTCACTACACCTCGGTGATTTATCGGGACCACGGCTTTCGCGATAAGCGAGCTCGGGCTCGACTAAAGTTTCTCATGGCGGATTGGGGCCCAGAGAAGTTTATCACGGAGGTGGAGCGGGTTGCGGGGCGGACTTTTCAACGGCATTCCGAATTTGTCTTCCCGGAGAACCCTGAATCGGACCATATGGGAACCCACGCCCAGATTCAGAAAGGATTGTATTGGGTAGGCGTTTGCTTGTCAGGAGGACGACTCACTGGAGCCCAGATGAAGAGTATCGCGGATATTTCGGAAAAATATGGGGAGAAGGGGAAGGTGGGGTTTCGCGGAACGAATAAACAGAATCTAGTCATCGTCAATATTCCCGAGAAAAACGTGGAGGCACTGAAGAAAGAGTTAGAGGCATCTGGGCTGGTGGTGAATCCAAGCAATTTCCGCAAGGGTTGTGTTTCCTGCACAGGAATCGAGTTTTGTAATCTGGCGGTGGGCGAGACGAAGAATCGAATGATTCGGATGGTGGGCGAGCTTGAGCAACTTTGTTCGTATTATAAAGATCAGGTTCGGATCCATTTCAGCGGATGTCCCAGTTCCTGTGGTCAGCATCAGATTGCGGATATTGGTTTTCGTGGTGCGACCCGAACTATTGATGGGGTGAAGAAGGAGTGCTTCGATATGTTTCTCGGCGGAAAAACGGGCGCAGATGCGCGGTTTAATGTCCTGATTCAACCCAAAGTGCCTTATGAAGAGGTTCACCACTATATCGA
>CAMCNF010000088.1 GCA_945876115.1 Verrucomicrobia subdivision 6 bacterium
CATCGAGATAGTGACATTCGCATCGGCCGTCGGTGGACGAAGAAGGGGACGATCTACGTGCTCGACTGCGAAAGGCAACCCACCCTCTTTGGCTTGGCCATAGCCGAGACTCCCGACGCCGGGCAAGAGATCGACGAAGTTAGAGAGCAAAATAAAAATGAAGTACGTGGCGATGAGCGGAAACGCCCAGCGAGCGACCTTGGGTTCGAGCAAGCCAGCCACCATGTTGTAAACCGCCTCCACCGTCGCCTCGATCAGATTTTGTGCTCCTGTCGGCACCATAGCCATCCGGCGCGTCCCAGCCATGACCACCGCAAGAATCAGCAGAGCCACCCCCCAAAGAGCGAGCATGCTGCTGGTTACTGGTAATGGCCCCAGGTTGAAAACTGTTGTCGCAGCCGGGGAAACCGGAGCCCCCGCAGCAGCGCTAGCAAAAGGTAGAAAGAATCCCATGAGTAGTTACCCAATAGAGGGACAAGATCGGCCCATGCCAAGCTGTTCCACCTACCTCCCAGCGGTTAGTCGAACCATATTACACAACTTTAGTTTTCCTTATGATACATATCTAGGGGCCGAAAACCGATTTTTAACTTGTTTTGCCTGCAATTAATGCCTACACTGCCTACATTACTAAAAAGAAGAAAATCCAGCATACCATTCGCGACGTCCCTGAGTCTGTGGACTCTCGGCTTCGGGAAAAGGCCAAGCTAGAGGAAATTAGCCTCAATCAGGCCGCCCTCCAGGCGATGGAGCGGGGACTCGGAATGGCAGGTCAACCCATCCGCTACCGTTCTCTTCACTCCCTAAGACAAAAGCCCGAGGACGTAGACCATGCCTCATGGTCGGACGCCTTGGCACAGATGGATCGGGTGAATCCAGAAGATTGGAAATAAAACGTGCGTCTGCTTATCGATAGCAACCGTTTTATCGATTTCTGCTCGGGCGATCCCGAAGTCATCTCCCGCCTCGAAACTGCGTCCCTCGTCATCGTCCCCTTTGTTGTCTTGGCCGAGATTCGAGTCGGTTCTCTTCTTTTAAAACGCGGTGATATTCAGGCTCGAATCCTCACAGAGTTTCTCCAGCAACCTGGCGTACGGACCGCCCACTCCACCGACGTAACCACCCACCACTGTGCGACTCTCTATGCCTACCTCCGCAAACAGGGCACACCCATTCCCACCAATGATATCTGGATCGCGGCCCTTGCCATGGAACACTCCCTTGTCATCTATACCCGCGACCCCCACTTCGATCTTCTCCCCCAGATTCCAAAAATCAGATAAATCGCCCTCCATCTACCCCCAGAACTTTCGTCTCCGCCGCAAAACAGCCTCTTCTCTTCCATTCCTGCCCTTTTTAGTTATGCTTTCTTCTTGGGCTATTGGCTAGGTAGCTCAGTTGGTAGAGCAGAGGACTGAAAATCCTCGTGTCGCCGGTTCGATTCCGGCCCTAGCCACTTCTTTCAATCCCACTACCCAGCGTGTGCACTGACCGACCGAGCGAAAAAACCTCCGTCAGCCATTAAAAATTTTGGAGGCGAGGGTCGGAATCGAACCGACGAATACAGCTTTTGCAGAGCCGTGCCTTACCACTTGGCTACCCCGCCCAAAATCTCTTTCTATCATTCTCCCAGTTGTCCTCCTCGTCAAATCACACCACTTCAACTCTTCATCGGCGCAACCAACACCTTGTCCAATCGGTGCCGATCCATATCCACCACCTCATACCGATACCCCCGATAGTCGAAGTAGTCCCCCTCCTTCGGTACTCTCGCAAGATGATGCACAATAAATCCACCCAGCGTCTGGTAATCCCCATCCAAATCAAGATAGTCCGCACCTTTGCCCAACTCCTTGGCAAAGTCCTCCACCGGTAAGGTTGCGTCCACCAACCAAGAACCATCCTCCCTCTTCACCGCTCGCGATTTCTGCCGATCCTCGTGCGACGGCAAATCTCCCACGATCGCCTCCAATAAATCCAAGAGACTAAGAATTCCCGTAATACTCCCAAATTCGTCACTGACCAACGCCACCCGCTGCTTCGCCTTTTGCAACTGCTCCAACGCCCGCAACGCAGGAATCGTTTCCGGAATGATCAACGCCACCGTCGCCAAATCCGCCGGCAACGCGGGTAACCCCGCCGCCATATTAGCCCAAAGCGCCTTCACCGAAACTACTCCCAGAATATTGTCCCGACTCCCGCGATACACCGGAAAATGAGAATGACCGCTCGCCACCAGCGCCCGCCAAGTCACCTCCGCGCTCTCGTCCGCATTGATCCAGACAATCCGCACCCCAGGAGTCATCAACTCCTCTACCCGCAACTCATCCAAACGGAGCACCCGCTCCACCATCCCCTGTTCAGTCGAACTAAAAACTCCCGCCCGCTTTCCCTGCTCCAATAAATACCGTAGCTCCTCATCGCTCACAGGAATCGTCTCGTTACTCTCCTTCACGCCAAACAGGGCCGCTAACGTGTTGGTTGTCCCACTCAGAAGTTTCACAATCGGCCCTAGCCCGATCGCCACCGCCTGAATCGGTCGGGCCAACCGCGCCGCAATCGCCTCACTGTGGGCCAATGCCAATCGCTTCGGCAACAACTCCCCCAAAATTATGGATGCCACGGTAATAATCAAAACCGCCAACCCCAACGCCAACGGTTCCGCGATCCCCACAGGAATCATCCATGATTGCAGCAACGTCGCCACAGGCTTTGCCAACACAGTCCCTCCCATCGCTCCAGAAAGAATCGCAATCATCGTGATCACCACGCTTACGGTCGAAAGGAACTCACTAGGCGATGCCGCCAAATCATACGCCGCCTTCGCCCCAAGATCCCCCGCATCCGCTCTTTGCTTTAACTTACTCCGCCTGCTCGAAACAACCGCCAGCTCCGCCATGGCAAATAGCCCATTTGCTAAAATCAGAATACTTAATATAAATCCTTCCATAGTAGTTATTTATGCTATTAAAATGCGGTTTTGTTTCACGGCTAACCCGAAACCATAGGGTAAAAAGGCCCTGCAGGAAAGCCCCCCGCCCTAGGACCAAAAGTGGGCCAACCAATTCCAACACCCCATCACCGCCTTCGGTCCCAACAGAAAAAGGGCCGCGAAAAATGCGGTGCAAGGTATCGCCGCCACATACCCCGCAATCAAAAATGCCCCGTCCTCCTCCAATAAAGCCAACGAGATTAAAAGAATCGGTATGGCCGCCAGCAAATTACTAAAAGGAATCGGCAAAGGCAGAGCCAACAAAATTGCCAAAAAAGCCACCAGCAACCCATGACACCGATGCAACCAAGGGTTCCGACAAAGAAAAGTCAAACGAGGGTGAAGAACCTTCTCCGCTACAGACGCCAGCTTACGCAAGCCCTCCAGTAACCCTTGGGCCGTCTTTTCAGGAATCTCTCTCACCAGCAGCCATCGAGGCAACCAAGGGCATTGTGCAAAAGCAATCCGCAGTCCGCTGAAAATTAAAATCATGCCAAAAGGCGTAGACAACCCAGGTACTTGAATCGGAAAACAAAACGGCAAGGCCAGAATCGCCATGATCGCCGCATGCCCCTTCCCTTCTAACGCGTGGACCAACTGCGCAATCGAAAGCCCCTGCTCCTTTTGCGTTTTCTCTAAACGTAAGACCACCGCAGAGATCGCCCCACCGCCCGAAAATCCAATCCCTACCCGACTGGCTTTTCTCACAAGTTCTGGAACAAGTTTCCAGGAGAAACCCGACCCAAAAGCTGTGTCAGATACAAACCGTAGCCAACCAAGAGAGCCAATCCGATCGCACGACGCCGCTTCTCGTCCGCCTTCATCATCGGTAAGACCGCCAAGGTCGCGAGTAGCATTATCCCTAAATCAAACTGCCCAATCGTCGGCGCCAAGATCGGTCGGTAAAACGCCGCAAAACCGAGTACGCCCAAGCAGTTAAAAATACAGCCCCCGATGATAATCCCCCCAGCTAAATCCTTTTCTTTCCGAAGCAACGCCATGAACAGGGCTAATAATTTTGGCGCCGAAGCAACCAAAGGAATAAAGGCCAGAGCCAGAGCAGGCTCCGATAAATGAATCATCTCTGCTCCCGAAACTGCCGCTTTCACCAGAAAACGGGCTCCGGCGATGAGCAAGATCACTCCTCCCGCCGCTTGCGCAATTTCCACACGCTTTGAAGGGCCAGCCGGCGGAAGATCTTTTTCGATTTCCCGTATCACCCTCGCATCCGCTTCCACCTCGGCAGAGAACCAGAGAAAGATGGTGTAACCGATCAAGCAGGCAATCAGGAGACAACCTTCAAACCGACCCAGCCAACTGTTGCGCATCAAAAAGGCAGCTAAGGCAGCCCCTGCCACCATAACCGGTATATCCCCTTGAAAAAGTTGCGGCCTAAATCGTAAAGGTCGGGCCAAGGCAGAAATCCCCAAAACTACCCCGAGGTTCACCAGTACCCCTCCCACCGCCGTCCCCGCCGCTAAATCTCCTTGCCCCTTATTCGCCGCCCACAGGCTGATAAAAAAAGCAGGCATGGAAACCCCAAAAGCCACCACCGTCGAACCAATCACCATCGGGTGAATCCCCAGCCTGCGCGCCAAACCAGATCCTCCATCTACCAACAGACGACTTCCGTACACTTGCAGAAGAATTCCTGCCAACAAAACAACCAGAACCTGAAGAGGATCCCGGGTATCTAGCCCAATCTCCGAGGAAAAAATTGTCGCAAGGGTAAACATAGGCAAACTCCTTCTTAGCCTCTTTCCCTCTTCAGGCCAAGATCGCCCACACCGCTAAAAATAATAGTCCCGCCCCCACCCCCCTTATTGCCAGCACCCTCCACGGCAATCCCGCCTCCCTATTCCCCACCCACCCCCCCACAACCACCACCAACCCCACCGACCACAACCCCCTTAGTGCATAGACCACATTTACCCCAATCGGATCCCCTGAAATCACAATTCCACTCAGCACCCCCAAGGCCTGAACTCCAATCAACCCAACCCCCCAAACCAACCAACCCCGCCCCACCCCAGTCGCCAACCCACCCCATACCCAGACCGGCAACACCAATACCGAAAGCATCGCCACCCCCCCCATCATCAGCGGCCCAAATAACGCTAGCCCTATATGGGGCGCCGCCTTCGCCACTATCACATCGGTCAGACTAAAACTCGCCGCCGCCGCCAATCCCCACCCCACCGCCCGCCCCGCCCCCTTACTCTTCCCCCCACCCCCCAACCCCAATAAAGCCACCCCCGCCGAGCAGAGCGCCGCCCCCAACCAAAACCTCCCCGGAACCGCCCCAGGCAACAACAGCGCACTGCCCACCGCTGTCAAAACCACCTTGCTCCCCAGCACTGGCGTCGCCACCGATACATCCCCCCCCGCCAATGCCCGGAAAGTCCCCACCTGCCCAAGAAAAAACAGAAACGAACACAACGGCGGCGCCAACCACATCCACCCAGGAAATTCTCCCTTCGGAAAGCTCGCCCAAAAGAGCAAAGGTAAAAAAGATACCCCCATGGCTAAGTTCGAACCCACGATCACCCGCCTCGGAGATTGCCCCAACTCCAACGCCCTCTTTAAAAAAAGCGTTCCAACCGCGTAGACCACAGAGGAAAAAAGAGGCAGGATCAGATACGTATGGCCCGTCATCCTAAGAAGTTGCCTCAGACCCCACCCCCTCCCCAAGAACGGATCTGGACCGGTACCACCCTTCCCCAAGATATCTACGAACGCGCCGATACCGCTCTCGCCCGCCTCAGCGGAGAATCCCGCTCCAATATCCAGAAATGGATGAAGCTGGATCTCGTTTCCTTCAACGGAAAACCCATCCACGCCCGTGATCTCCTTCCTCCCGATTCCCTTATCACCATCCGTATCCCCGCCTCCGCCCCCCGCGACGTCCTCGCCGAAGATCTTCCCCTAACCATTGTTCACGAAGACTCCGATATTCTTGTCCTCAATAAAGCCGCTGGCATGCACATCCACCCAGGCGCAGGGCGCCCCACCGGCTCTCTCGCCGCCGCTCTCCTCCATCACTGCGATGGTAAACTCGCCCCAGGCAGTGGCCCCGACCGCCCAGGAATCGTCCACCGACTCGACCGCGAAACCACCGGACTCATCGTTGCCGCAAAAAACGACGCCGCCCACCGCGAGCTCAGTCGCCAATTCCGCGATCGTGAAACAGAAAAAACCTATATTGCCTTCGTTCTCGGACGTCCCCGCGGTAACGCCGGCACTTGGGAAGGGTCCATCGGACGCCATCCCGTCGCTCGCCAACGCATGGCCATTCGCACTCGCGGCCGAGCCGCCAAAACCGATTGGAAAATTATCTCCTCCTGGCCAGGAGCCAGCCTCCTCGAACTCAATCTTCACACCGGCCGCACCCACCAAATCCGCGTGCACTCCGCTGAGGCAGGTTGCCCCGTCGCCGGCGATACCATCTACGGCGGGGTAAACTCCCTAACCCGCGTGGCTAAAATTTCCCGCCAACTCCTCCACGCCCAACGCCTCGGCTTCACTCATCCCCGCACGGGCGAACAACTTTCTTTTCTCGCTCCCCCTCCGGCCGATTTTACGGCATTCCAATCTTACCTCGATGCACGCCGAACTTCTTGAACCCACCGCCCGCTACCTCGAACTCCTCCGGCGCCACGGACAACGTGACGC
>CAMCNF010000089.1 GCA_945876115.1 Verrucomicrobia subdivision 6 bacterium
GAGAGGGACGTCGCCCGGCTACGAGGAAAAAGCAACCTGAGAGGTAAGAAGCTAGACCCGTGGCAGGGGGCCAACGCAGCGCCAAAAGTGCTGGCAGTCCTCCTGACTCAAGGTGGTGACCCGCAAAACAACCCGTCACTGGGTAATTCTCGTGGGTGGGTCAACACCGTGTGTGGCGCGCCCGTACCGGCAGGTACGGACCGAACCAGGCAAAGAGGCTTCACTCAATAGATTGCGATCAGGGATGGTCGCAAAGGCCCTGCTATGAGGCCTAAACTTCTCCTCCGCCGTGAAGCGGGGGTGGTGAATAGCGGCGGGAAACTGGCAGCCGAAGCAAGAAGCAGGATGAAGCGAGAGATTGGTCCAGGCGCCAAATAGCCAGTCACTGGGAAAGAGAGCGTGGCGAGCTCCCACTCCCGTATGAACCCTTGGAGGCAAAACCTCCAAGGGTTCTTTTTTTTTGTAGTGAGCCGAAGGGGTGGTGGTGAGCCCGAAGTTAGCGGAATGCTCACGCAAAGGACGCGAACCCTTCTACGCTCCTAACTTCGCCGACTCAGGAGCGCTTGTTTACGTTCTTTTCCGTTTAGAAAAGAACTAGGACGACCGAGGATGGTCGTCCCTACCGGCGTTGTGGTTTGGAGGTGAGAAGCCCTGACGCCGGCCCCGCGGTTGTGGCCCCGACGTGGGTCGGGGCAGGTCAGGGTAGAGAAGCGCTGGCGCGTGGGTGGGAGGGATATAAAAGAGGGTGCAGCTGGGTGAAAGACATTGACCCCGCAGGGGGAAACTGGTCTACTTTCCGTTTCATCTATACGGAGGTACAACGTGGCTAAAAGGTTAGGAATAAAAGCAAAGATAAGAGTAGAAGTTGGCGGTCGTCGTCCTCGGCGAGTCCGCAAGAGTGGACGTGTGCCTGCGGTGATATATGGGGCGGGTAGTTCGCAGATTTTAGAGCTGAATGGACGTGAGATTGCGGAAGCATTGCATCGGGCTAGCTCGGAAAATGTTTTGGTTGATTTAACGATTGAGGGAGAGGGTGGGGCAACGAGTAAGAAGATTGCCTTGATCCGAGAGGTGCAGCATCACCCTTTGCGGGACACGATTGAGCATGTGGATTTTTATCAGATTGATGAAAGCAAGAAGTTGCGGGTGGAAGTTCCGGTGCACGAGGTAGGAGAATCGGTGGGAGTGCGCACGGGTGGTGGAATTTTGGATCACGCTTTGCGAACTTTGCGGGTGGAGTGTTTACCGAAAGATTTGCCTGAGCGAATTGACGTGGATGTTTCCAATTTGGCGGTAGGCCAGGCGGTGCATGTGGGAGAAGTGAAACTTCCTGATGGGGTGGTTGTTTTGAATACGAAAGAATTGCCAGTGTTCATGGTGCTTCTTCCGAAGGTGGAGGAAGAGCCGGCTCCGGGTGCGGCGGCGGCGGCTACGGAACCTGAAGTTATTCGGCAGAAGAAAGAGGGAGAAGGGGAAGAGGGTGCAGCTACCGATAAAAAGGATTCGGCCAAGGGAGAAAAGAAAGAGCCCGCCAAGGTTGAAGCCAAGGAGGGGACCAAGAAGGAACCGGCCAAGAAATAACGGGCAGGAGGGGCGATGGAGATCGGCCTGGTTACTGGATTGGGGAACGAAGGAAGGTCCTATGAGGGGACTCGTCACAATTTCGGTTTCGAGGTGGTCGATCGGATCGCAACCCAGCATGGGCTCCGATGGGAAAAGTGTCGTTACGCCGAGGCGTGGGCGGCCCGTACCCCGGAAAACCTGATCCTGCTCAAGCCGACGACGATGATGAATGCCTCGGGCGAGGCGATTCAAGCGGCGCTGGCCTGGTGGAAAGTCCCCCAAGAAAAATTTATGGTGATATTAGATGATGTCGACCTGCCTCTGGGAAAGCTCCGCTTAAGGGCGGAGGGTTCTACAGGAGGCCATCGTGGCCTTAGCTCGATTGAAACGCTTTTGGGAACGCGGGCTTATCTGCGTTTGCGTGGTGGGGTGGGGCGTCCGGTGGGGGAGCGGGACACGGCGGATCACGTGTTGGAAAAATTTACGCCAGAAGAGCGACCGTTGGTTGCTCGGATGGTGGATGCGGCCGCGGAGGCTGTGGGGGCTTGGAGGCAAGGAGGCTGGGAGGCCGCTTTGCCGCTAGGCAACCGGAAAGTAGAAATATGAAAACATACGACCTGTTGGTGATTTTAGATTTAGGGGGCAAAGAGGAATCTCTGCCTGAGGTGTTGGCACAAGTTGAGGGTGAGGTGAAAGCGGTAGGTGGGAAAGTCACCCGGACCCAAAAAATGGAACGCCGAAAATTCGAGTATGTGGCCGGCGACCTTGAGTCGGGATTCTACGCGAACCTGACTTGTGAACTACCTCCTGAATCGATTGTGAAGTTGCGAGGGAAGTTGGCCCTTTGTGCGCCAGTTTACCGATATCTTCTGGTTTCGATCTCGGCGAAAGAGCTGGCTCGACAGAAGCAGGCGCCGGCGGAAGTTGCAGTTTAAGGAGAGAGTGTCGTGGCCAGCCTGAATAAAGTACTTTTGATGGGGAACCTGACGAGGGATCCCGAGGTGAGGCACACACCGAAGGGGACGGCGGTGGGGGATTTGGCGATGGCGATCAACATGACGTACAAAGCACAGGACGGGACGGAGAAAGAGGAAGTTTGCTATGTGGATGTGGTGGTCTGGGGTCGGCAAGCGGAGACGTGTCGGGATTATTTGACGAAAGGGGCGCCCGTTTTTGTTGAAGGGCGTCTGCAGTTGGATCAGTGGGAGGGACCTGAGGGGGAAAAGAAGAGCCGGATGCGGGTGAGGGCGGATCGGGTACAGTTTCTTTCGCGGAGCGGTGGGGGTGGTGGAGGTGGAGCGCGTGGGCCGCGGAGTAGTGATGGAGCTGAAGGTGGAGCACCGAGCGGAGGGGGAGCCTCCAAGCAGGCGAGTCCGCCTCGAGATATTCCCGAAGACGACGTACCTTTCTAAACAAAAACAAAAAGAAACAGGAGAACCAGAAGCATGAACATTGAAGTGATTTTAAAAGGGCCAGTAAAGGGATTGGGAGCGGAAGCGGATATGGTCAAGGTACGTCCTGGCTATGCGAGGAACTTTTTATTTCCCAAGGGGTTGGCGACGCCGCTGAATGCGGGAAGCCGACGGCAAGTGGAGTCGTTGAAGAAAAAGCGGGGAGAGCGGGAAGCGGCGGAGGCGGCGGCGGCCCAAGAGAAATGTGGCAAGCTGGCACGGTTGGTATTGGCTTTCGAGTTGAAGCAGGCTCAGGAGGGTGCGGAAAAGCTTTTCGGAGCGATTACGGCGGCGGAGATTGCAGCGGCTTTGGTAGAAAAAGGCTTCGAAGTGGATCGCCGAGATATTTCGCATGCCAAGGCGATTAATCAGGTAGGGGAGCATGAAGTGGTAGTGGACTTAGGTTATTCGATTAAAGCGACGATCAAAATCAAGGTGACGGGGAATACGGATGAGAACTTTGAAAGAGCGTCGAAAACGAAGCGGCCCCGCAAATCGGCTGTTTCGGCTGAAGCTAAAGAAGAAAAGTCGGAATAACCATTTTCAAGTTATTGCTCATCAATGAGTAATAACTCATGTAACTGGTTATAGACAACTGCTTATAGTTAGCTATTTACGTAGTTTACCGTGAAAAAATCGGACATGGCAACGGGTGTGCTCATTGAGGGGTCTTTTGGACCTCGCAGAGGGGTTTTGCCTCTGGCTTTTCTGATTTTCGTTGGGTTGGGATTGGGCGGAGTTGTGGCGCAGGAACCGGCTCCGACGGGGGTGCCTGCTCAGACGAAGCAGAAGCAGTATGTGCCCTCTCCTTCTTCATCGGAAAAGGCGGCGTCGGGGCAGATTCGAATTTTAGAAATCGAGTACTCCTGCAAGAGGAGTGATGTGACGCTGAACGAGGAAAAGTTGCGACAAAACATGAGAAGCAACAAGGGTGGGGTGTACTCTCAGCAGGTGGTGGACGGAGATATTGAGAGCCTTTATCAAACGGGGGATTACACCAATGTGCAAATTGTGACTTCGCAAGTGACGGTTGATGGGGAGCAGGGGGTACGCCTAAGCGTGATAATCGATCCGAAAGTGCGAGTTTCGGCAGTGGAAGTAAAAAGGAAGCGGGCGGATGGTGGCTTGGATGATGAACTTTCGGTGGATAAGGATGATTTGCTCGATCTTAAATTGAAGGCGCTGACGGCGAATGATGCAAAGGGGGCAGCGGCGCTTGCGAATGCATTTACTCCGAAAGAAACAGTGACGAAGGCTGGGGATATTTTGAGTGAAGAGCGGATGCAGCGGGATGCTTTTGCCATGGAAGATTTTTACCGTGATAAGGGGTACAAAGATGTGAAGATCGCCTACAAGGCGGTTGATGTGAAGGGGGAGGAAGCGAAAGTTGTCTTTGAAATCGAAGAGGGAATCCGGGGATTTATCAGTAAGATCCGATTTATCGGGAATCAAGCGGTGGAAACGAAGGACCTAGAGAAGGTGGTGAAGCTAAAGCCAAAGGCATGGTGGCAGCTTTTTAGTAAATCAGATCGGTACGAGGAATTTGCGATGAAGGATGATGTTGCACGCTTAAAGAATCTCTATCTGAATCAGGGGTATATCGACGCGAAGATTGAGGGTCAGGTGGACTTACCAAGGAGCACGAAAAACAAGGAAGCGCAGGCGGATGAGGCGGCGCCGCGCGGGGAGGATTTCGATCCTGATGAAATTCCTGCGGAGGATCTGACCCTTACTTACCGAATTGAGGAAGGACGACAGTACCGAGTGGGAGCCGTGTCGGTTGAGGGGAATACCTTCTTTTCGACCGACGACCTGATGAATGAGCTGACCTTGAAATCGAAGATGGTGGAAATCTTTGATCAGATTGATTTAAAGATGGTCAAGGCGGATGGGTTACAAGAAGGTGAAATTTATTCGGTGAACTCCCTGCAGGCCTCGATCGAAACGCTGCAAAATAAGTATGGCCGGCGTGGCTTCCGAGAAGCGCGGATCGAGTATCGGATGGTACCGAATGTGGAGACGGGGCGGATCGATGTTGGTTTTACGGTGAAGGAGGGGGAGAAGTTTTACGTGGATAAGATAGAAATTCAGGGGAATACCGTGACCAAGGATAAAGTCATTCGGCGTGAAATTGATTTAGCGCCAGGGGAGGTGTTTGATACGGTTCGGGAAAAGGCGAGTAAGCAGAAACTGGAGGGTTTGAACTATTTCTCCAAGGTGGAGACGTATGCGGAGGAGACGGATGTGCCGAATCGGCAGAAGTTAATTGTGAAGGTGGAGGAGAAGCCGACGGGAGAAGTGAGTTTCGGGGCGGGATTTAGTTCGGTCGAGTTGCTCACGGGTAATATTACTTTGGGAGAAAAGAATTTCGATTTGGCAAAGATTTTTGAAAGCTTCCCACCTCGTGGTGGCGGGCAGAAGGTGCGCTTGCAGGCCTCGATCGGTTTCCGTTCCCAGAACCTGAACCTTTCGTTTACGGAGCCTTGGTTCTTGGATAAGCCCCTGCGCTTGGATGCGGGTGCGTACTACAATGGAGCCTCTTATTTGAGTGAATTCTATAACCAGAAAAACTACGGCGCGTTTACGGGGTTGAGTCGGCGATTGGGTGATGATTTCCCTTTGAACAAGTGGTCCACAGGAATTACCTATCGGCCAGAGTTTTACGATATTACAGATTTGCAATCCACGGCGCCCCCTTACTTTCAGGCTTCGACGGGGGACACATTTAAATCCTCTCTGCGGGGTTCTTTGACCTACGACGGGCGAGATAGTTACATGCTGGCGCGGTCGGGGCAGTATTTTGAATTAGGGGCGGAAGGTGCGGGAGGTCCTCTTCTGGGCAGTGAAAATATCTGGAAGGTTAAAGCAGAATACCGATTTTACTACACCTTATGGAAAGAGAAGGACGTGATTTTCTCGGCGCGAGCTTTGGTAGGTTTAGTGGATGGTTATAAGAGCACGCAGTATGTACCGGTTTGGGATCAGCTTTTTGCGGGGGGATCGGGTTCGATTCGAGGTTTCGATCCATCGTTGGGTAGTACGGTGAACGGGGGATCGGTGGGCCCCAAGCAGGACGGGCAACCGGTGGGAGGGAGCACCCAGGGAACTTACCAAGCAGAGATCACGGGTCCTTTCCCTATTTTGGAGAATCGAGTCCGATGGGCGGCTTTTTGTGACGGTGGTTTCGTGAACGAGAGCGTCTTTGATTTCCAGCCGAAGACTTACAATAACACTCAGTCGATGATGGTGAATGGTGTGCAAACGAGTTATAATGGAGTGAACGGAGGATTTCAGATTGGTGCGGGGATAGGGATCCGGTTGGACATTGGGATTGGGCCGATGAAGTTCGATATTGGTGTCCCTGTAATGACGGGGGATCCGAGCAACGGGGGTGGCTTGGGCGCGTTCAAAATGTACTTTGACGGCGGGTACCAGTTTTAACTAAGCTTTATCCCTATGAAATCAACCCTGACTCGTATTGGCCAAGGTGCGCTTGCACTGGCTTTCCTCTCCCTCGGTTCGGTGGCAACTGCACAAGACTTTACAAAAGTCGCAGTGGTCGACTACAACGCGATTTTAAAGGAGTACTACAAGGCGAAGGA
>CAMCNF010000090.1 GCA_945876115.1 Verrucomicrobia subdivision 6 bacterium
GCATCGCCAAACACACCGGCCTCAAACCCCAAGACCTATAGTTTCCAAACACCCGCCCACCCTGGGCGCCCTTCAAAGTCCAGCGTCCAAGCGAACGCGGGACCAAGCGCCCAGCTAGGCGGCCTAAGAGATGCTGCCCCTACCTAAGCTTCCAACTTCAAATCCACCCGCCCGCCCCGACCCGCGTCGGGGCCCGTCGCGGGCGCCCTTTGAATCCCCCCGCGATAGCGGAACGTCCCCCCCCATCGCGGAGCGAGTGCCGAGGATAGGCGGGGGTAGGTTAGAGGGGGCCAAGTAACGCGTCTGCGGAACGTAGTAGGGTTCGCGTCCTTAACCCCCCTCGCCCCGACCGGCGTCGGGGCTTAACCCCTTAATCCCTAATCATCCCCCCTTTCCGACCTTTGCGGACTTAGCGTGAGCAATTCCTTCCCCAATTAAAAATTAAACATTCAAAATCAAACATCCGCGCGTGAGCGTGTCCCTACCCCCGCTTCGCCAGCACCATCTTCTCGTAACTCTCCGCTTCCTTAATCCACTGGGCCTCGTCAGGGACGCCCGCACGGCGGCAACACTCTTCCCATACCTCCCCAAACGGCATCACCTTCAGTCTTTCCATGAGAGCAAGCCGTTGTGCCCCCTTCCCCTCCTTCTGTAACCGAGCCAATTCATCATGAGGCGTGAGCATGGCCGAGAGAATCGCCTTTCGCGTGGCACGGATCCCGATTACATAGGCCGCGATTCGATTGATACTCGCATCGAAATAATCCAACGCGACCTTCACCCGATTCCACGCCTGACCCGCACCCACCTCGTTAAATACCGCACGGGTCGCATCATCAAACAGCACCACATGATCCGAATCCCAGCGGACAGGTCGGCTCGTGTGGATGAGTAACTGTTCATGAAAGGCCAGCAAAGCAGAAATCTTGTCCGCAATCCCCTCGGTCGGATGAAAATGTCCCATATCCAAACAGAGAAGTTTCTTTCGACTCAAAGCATAGGAACTATACAACTCCATCGAGCCCACCACATACTCCTCACTACCGATCCCGAACAGCTTTGGCTCAACCGCATCCAGACACATCTTTTCATCCACCACCTCCGCCGCAAAGATCTCGTCGTAGGACTTGGCTAATCGGGCGCGGGGCGACCAACGATCCCCAGGAAGATCTTTCAACCCATCTGGCACCCAGTGATTGTTGACGCAAACCCCGCCCTGCGCCTTACCCATCGCCGCTGCGATCTTCCGGCTGGCGATGCCGTGCTTCACCCAAAATTTACGCACTCCCTCATCGGCGCTGGAAAGCGTGAACCCGTCCGCTGCCTTGGGATGAGCAAAGTAGGTGGGGTTAAAATCTAGCGATATCTGTTGTCCCTTGGCCCAGTCCATCCAGTTCTGAAAATGGGAGAGTTCCATACCGTCCCGATCCACCTTCTTATTCCCGGGCTCCGCATAGAAGGCATGAATATTAACCCGATGAACCCCAGGCACGAGGGAAAGCACCTTTTCGAAATCCATCCGCATCTCATCCCCGTTGCGGGCCTTGCCGGGATAATTTCCAGTCGACTTGATTCCCCCGCTATCCGCCGCCGCACCCCCCGATTCCAAGCCCGCCACATCGTCCGCCTGCCAGCAGTGCATGGAGATGGGAACCGCGAGCGCCGCTTCCACCGCTTTCCCCACATCAATCCCCAAAGCCTCGTACGCTTTGACTTTCATAAGGGGGTGACCTTGGCCGAATTGCTTCCTGCGTCAAATTGTTTTATTTTAGACAATACTGCTTTCTGATCATTAGGACTTGCGATCAACCTCTTATAGACATACTTAGAAATTCATGAAAAAGATCCGCAAAGCGTTTGTAATGTCTGTTCACGCAGGAAAAGAAGAGGAGTACGAGAATCGCCATAGTCCAGTCTGGCCGGAGTTGGAAGCGGTCCTCAAGAAGCACGGAGCACATAACTACTCCATCTTCCTTCATGCCGAGACCCGCCAGCTCTTTGCCTATGTCGAGATCGAGAACGAAGCGCAGTGGCAAGCCATCGCCCAAACCCCCGAATGCCAAAAGTGGTGGCATCATATGGGCGACATCATGCCTTCCAACCCCGACAACTCCCCAAAGGCCGTGGCTTTGCGCGAAGTTTTCCACCTCTCTTAGATTGGTTTTTAAAATTCAGCTTAATTTGATACTAGGATTTTAATCTGGTTTAATGGACCAGAACCTCCCCGCCTCGGCTTTTGTGACCGCTTGGAAATAGTGCTTCTTCACCATGGCTGGAGAGTTCCCCATTTCCTCTGCGACCTGATAAACGTTTTTGATATCGGTCATTAAACCCTTTTCAGAGGGGTCACAGGCACTGTTTCATCGGTAAAAGTGCCGATTCAGGCTTGAATAAATCATTCTAGACCGAGACTCCGACCATGATTTTACCGAGAAATTACCGGGAGCCCGACCGGGAATTGACCGGGAAATTTAAATAAAGGCCTATTAAATGGGTCTTTAATACCTATTTAATGGCCATTAAAGAGGATTAAATTCGAATTAAATGCTTCTGAATTTCCGAATCGCCCAAAACTTTCTCCTTTTCTTTTAAGTGGTCTGGAACCGCCACTTTAAAGTGAATGAGAAAGCTTCTTCGGAGCACTTTGTGGCTCTTCACCTCTGATTATTTGTAAAACAATCTGCAGACAGCAGAATTTCGCGTACTGGGTCAACTCGTATACTTATTCGTATACTGCAAAGCAAAAATTGGGTTATTTCGGGTAGGAGAGGTAGGAAAGTGAAATATTTAAGTCGTTATAAGTCAGTCTTAATAAACTTAAATGATTTATATGGAGACACTTAGGAAACCGCTGCTCTATCCTATTGAGCTATGGGACCAATCGAACCCGAGGTTATCTTTTCTTACCAAAAAATGTGCGGCTGGAGGGAATCCCCCCGCGTAAGCGGATATATTTTCCATGCCGGAGGCGTAAATAGGATAGGCCAAGGGCCGGTGTGCGGGGGCCAATTCCCGTGCGAAGCACAAATCCAATCCATCGTGGAACGAGTAAATTGAATGGGAGGCGGCAGGTCTTAGGGGGCCAATCCCCCCGCGTAAGCGGATATATTTTCCATGCCGGAGGCGTAAATAGGATAGGCCAAGGGTGGGTGGGTGGGGGCCAATCGAACCCGTGGTTATCTTTTCTTACCAAAAAATGTGCGGCTGGAGGGAATCGAACCCTCGTGTCTAGCTTGGAAGGCTAGCGTTCTACCATTGAACTACAGCCGCAAACCATCTGCGCCGTAGAGGATTTGAACCTCTAACCTCCTGATTCGTAGTCAGGTGCTCTATCCAGTTGAGCTAACAGCGCTTGAATAGCAACCCTACCTCAAGGCGTCTTCTCGGGCAATCCTGAGGACCCCTCCTCCAAACTCCCCCGCACCTCCTTCACCCACTCCTCCAACTTCGGATGATACGGACACGCTCGCAAAATCTCCATCTTCTGCGCCCACGCCGCCTCCTTGTCCCCCAACGCCTCCTCATCCGACGCCCTCTCCCACAAAAGTTCAGGCCTCTTCAATATCTTATAATCGTCCGCCCCCAATGTCTTCACCTTCTTCTCCACCCTCTCATCCATCCGCGTAATCCGCTGATCCCATATCCGCAACAGCTCCTTATTTTTATCTTCCAACAAACGCGGTCGCAAAACTTTCTTGAAAACCGCCGCCTCATTCCCAGCCGCCACATCCGCCGCCGGTACCTCCTCCAAAAAACCACCAATCTGCCGATCCCGCACCAGCGGACTCTGCTTCGCCGATTGATCAAACATTCCCGTGCTCTGCTTTTTCGAAGCGTCCGACCTCTTCTTCCCCTTGCTCTGAGCCCCCGCCGGCGGGGCAACCACTGCCTCTTCTACCTCCGTGGAGTTCTCCGGCTTCGTCAAATCATGGTAGTAGGCCAACCACTCCAGCGCCGTCGGTTTATCCTTAACCCCCAAGGCCTCCCGACAAACCAACGCCACATAGCGCACCTGCAACTGAACACTCTCACCAAAAGCTAACGATGAAATCATCTCCCTCTCCTCCACCCGCCATTCCGCAAAACGCGTATCCCCATCCTGCGTTCGCCCATACTCCACATTCCGATAACTCTCCAAATAAACCTGCACCGCCTTGATCCGCTCCTGCCCAGCTTCCGCCAAATCTCGCGCCGCTTTGTTCAACACTTCCCTCGTCATCTTCTCATTCTTGGCCACCAACGCGGTTAATTCGGCCAACGCCTTCGCCCGATCCATCTTTTCCTCCCCCCAACCCGTCCCCCCCACCAAAACCCACCCGCCCAGCACCAACCCAAGTCGGCCCATCTGCCGAAAATATTGCCTCATGCCTCCACCCTGAACCACCCTCTCCTCCCGAACCAACTTTTTATTCTCAGGGGTTCCCTTTTGACCCCATCCCCATTTTTTGCGATGCTTTCCAATTCGGGCGGATACCGAAGTGGCCAAACGGGGCAGACTGTAAATCTGCTGGCTTACGCCTTCGCTGGTTCGAATCCAGCTCCGCCCAACTTCTTCCCAATCCCCCGCACCTCCGACTTCTCTCCTCCCCGTTTCCCCGCTACCACTTTCCTATGGCCTACTCCCTCCTCCCCTACGAACACCACCGCCAACCCCTCGCTACCTACCCCGTATTTCTTCGCGTCCTTCATCGCCTCCACGCCGCTCAAAAATAAAAATCCCGTGAAAGATAAATGGATCCAACTCGCGCTACGCCTCGCCGAGGCCACCGCCCCCACCAGCTCCGACCGCTATCACAAGGTCGGTTGCGCTATCCTCCGCAAAGAAGGCAGTGTCTGCGGTATCGGCTTTAACGGCCAACCTCCAGGAGTTGAACTCACCGAAGACGAATCCCTCCATCGCGACTTCCGCCGGCGCCTGACTACCCACGCCGAGAGCAACGCTCTCGCTTTCTGCAAACCAGGCGATCCTTACCTACTCGCCGTCACCCTCCCGCCCTGTGATCGTTGCCTCGTCGACGCCGTTCGTTACGGAGTCAAAATTATCGTCTGCCACCCCAGCCCCGAACCCGATACCCACCCCGTTCCCTACGAACTCGCCAAACGCTTAAACGTAGAAATTAGGGTAATTTAGTCCGAACTAGGGGTTAAGGAGTTGAGGGGTTAAGGGACTCAGGATTCGCGAGGTCAAAAGCCCTCAGCCTCCGATGATCCCTCATCTCTCTAGCTTCCTTAACCCCTTAGCCCCTCAATCCCTTATTCATCTGTCTTCCTTAATCCCTTAGCCCCTTATCTCTCTAGCTTCCTTAATCCCTTAACCCCTTAATCCCTTCCTATACTCACACCGCGCCCGCATGGCCGAACTGCTTAAGAAATCTCACATCATTATCGTAGAAAAGACGCAGATCAGGAATCCCGTGCCGGACCATCGCGATCCTCTCTACCCCCAAGCCAAAAGCGTACCCACTAAACTTTTCTGGATCGACCCCCACCCCGCGCAAAACATTGGGATGGACTAATCCACACCCAGCAATCTCCAGCCACTCTTTCCCACGAAACGTTTTTCCAGGAATCGAAAAATCCACCTCAAAGCTCGGTTCGGTAAAGGGAAAGTAGTGTGGTCGCAAACGTACTTTCGTTTCCTTTCCCAAAAGTTCTCGGAAGAAGTATTCCAAAACCCCTTTTAAGTGGGGCAACCCAATCCCCTCCCCCACACAAAGCCCCTCCACTTGATGGAAAAATATCCCGTGCGTCGCATCCACCTCATCTCGCCGATAGCAACGCCCAGGAGCAATAATTTTGATCGGCGGCTTTCGGTTTTCTAACACCCGAATCTGCACCGTCGAGGTCTGCGTTCGCAGCAACCACCTCCCATGGGGTCCAGGGGGTAGATTTAGATAAAAAGTATCCTGCTCGTCCCGTGCGGGATGGTCCGCATGTGTATTCAACGCATCGAAATTATGATACTCCGTTTCAATCTCCGGTCCGTCGGCCAAAGCAAAGCCCAACCGATGAAATATATCGGTGATCCGATCCAAGGTTTGCGTCAAGACGTGCACCGCCCCCGAGGGGGACGGTCGCCCTGGCAACGTCGAATCCAACTCTCCCGCCGCCGTCGCAGGCCCTGCACTCTCCCCACCCCCTTTTTCCGCCCACGCCTCCTCTAAAGATTTTCTCAGATCATTCGCCGCCTTCCCCGCTGCCGGACGCTCTGCTGGGGGCAGGGTCTTTAATCCATCAAGAATTTTCTGAGCTTCCCCTTGGCGTCCCAAATAACGATTTCGCCAAGTCTGCTGTTCAGGACCAGACGTAGCCTTAGCAAGTTCCGCTAGGGCTTGTTGCCGAATCCCCTCGAAATCTGGGGACGATGGGAGGGACACGGGCGGTCCCGTAACTTAGGCGCGCGTGGCCGCGACCACGGCGGCAAACGCCGCGGGTTCGTGAATGGCCAAATCGGCCAAAATCTTCCGATCCAGCTC
>CAMCNF010000091.1 GCA_945876115.1 Verrucomicrobia subdivision 6 bacterium
TGACGAGTGGTTCGATCACGGGAACGACGGGGGTTTTGGCGGGAACCAGCTTTGCCATGAATGGAACGGGTAGTGCCTCGGCGATTTTAGGTGGATCTGGCGCAACACTGACGAAGACTGGGGCGGGGACGACCACAACGCTTTCCAAGACTAACTCCTACACCGGCGCGACAACCGTGGCTTCAGGGACCTTGAACGTGGCTACTGGTGGATCGATCGCGAGCAGTTCTTCGACGGTTGCGGCAGGAGCGGCCATGGTAGTCAATGGAACGGCAGGTGCGGTGACATTGAACGGGTCGTTATCAGGCGCAGGGACCGTTGGGGCCTTGGAATTAAACAATGGGTCGAGCTTGAATCCTGGGAATAGCCCAGGTCTTCTCTCTGCGAGCTCATCGAAGTGGAATGCGGGGGCGACTTACAATTTCCAGATGACGAGTGCAACAGGGACGGCGGGAACGAACTGGGATCTTCTCGATGTTTCGACCCTGCTGGACTTGTCGGCTCTGTCTAGTTCGGCGAAGTTTAATCTCAATATTGACACAGCTGGTCCTTTGACTGGTTATGACGTGAATACGCCCTTTGCCTGGACCTTCGCCCAGTCGGGTTCGCTGGCCCTACCTTCTGGCTACGCCTTTGTGTCCACCTTGGCGGCAAGTTCAATTGATATTACCTCGCTATTTAACCTCACATTTATTGATGCGACTTCCTTTACCGGCGCGGTCACTTCTGGCTTCAAGATTATCGCCTATAACGATCCTAACGGCTTTGAGAGAATCGCGTTAGTACCTGAGCCGTCTACTGGTTCTCTGTTGCTCTTTGGATTTGGTGGGCTCGCACTGCTACGAATGTTGCGGCGACGTAGCGTTGGCTGAGGAAAGATTGTTCCTTGTATTCTTGCCGTTGGTCGGGGCAGGTACGAGGTAAAGACGCGCAGGGGGTGATTTTTAATTTTACCCCGCATTCGCGGGACACGCTTAGGCGCGGATTGAGAAGAGATTGCTCACGCTAAGGACGCAAAGGTCGGAAAGGGGGAGGGTGATTCTTGATTTTTGATTCTTAATGTTTGATTGGTGGAGTTGACCCTACTACGCTCAGTCTCGGTAAACCTCGCTGAGCTGCGAAGGGCGCCCGCAACGGGCGGGTGGGGATGTTGAATTTTTCCCCGCAGTTGCGGGACACGCTTTCGCGTGGATTTTGGATTTTGAATTATTTGAAGTTAGAGGCTTAGGTAGGGGCGGCATCTCGGAGGCCGCCTAGCTGGGCGAACAAAGTTGGATATGCAACGCTTGTTTACGTTCTTTTCCGTTTAGAAAAGAACTAGGACGACCATGGATGGTCGTCCCTACCGGTGTTGTGGTTTGTGGTGGATTTTTCGACTCTGAGTGGGGTCAGAGTAGTGCCAGAGCAAAGTGACAAAATGTATAACCTTAGTGATACCGTGCTGCGAGCATGCTGCGAGCATGAGGAGCATGAGGGGTTGTGTCGGGGTTTGCGGAGGGATTAGAGTCGGGGGATGGCGACAATGGTTAAGGTTCATAATCCTTTTAATGGGAAACTGGTGGGTGAAGTGCCGATTCAGGATCGGAAGCAGGTGCAAGAGGCGCTGGATCGGGCGGTGGCAGTCTTTGCTGATCGCTCCAAATGGTTGTCGGTACCAGAACGGATCGAGATTTTAGAAAAGTTTAAAAAGCTGGTGGAAGCCAATCAGGACAAGCTAGTCCAACAGGCGATTGCCGAAGGTGGAAAACCACTTATGGATACGAAAGTAGAAGTCGCCCGAGCGATCGGGGGCATTCAGATAGCGATCGAGACGATTTCTCATCTGCTGGGGCGGGAGATTCCGATGAGACAAAATGCGGCTTCGATGAATCGAATGGCCTACACCTGTCGAGAGGCTGGAGGGCTGGTTTCTGCGATCAGCGCGTTTAATCACCCGATCAACCTGATCATTCATCAGGTGATCCCTGCAATTGCCGCGGGTTGCCCGGTGGTAGTCAAGCCCGCGAGTCGAACTCCGCTTTCCTGCTTAAGCCTAGTTGAGCTCCTCCATCAGTCGGGGCTACCCAAGGATTGGTGTCAGGCGGTGGTTTGCTCGAACGAAGACGCTGAGTTGCTCGTGACTGATCGGCGTTTGAGTTTTCTAACGTTTATTGGGTCGGCAAAAGTGGGGTGGGCCCTTCGGAGCAAGTTGGCGGCTGGAGCCAACTGTGCCTTGGAGCATGGTGGAGTCGCCCCTGTAATTGTGGAGGCAGATGCCAATATTGAGGAAGCGGTTCCTCTGTTGGTCAAGGCGGGGTTTTATCACGCGGGGCAGGTATGCGTCTCGGTTCAACGGGTCTATGCTCACGAGTCCTTAGCCTTGAAATTGGCGGAGCAGATGGCGGAGAAAGCAGCCAAGCTGGTGGTAGGCGACCCGGCAGGCCCGAAGACCGAGGTTGGGCCGTTGATTAGCCATGGGGAGTGTCAGCGGGTGGCCGATTGGGTGGAAGAGGCGGTCCAGAAAGGGGCCAAGCTATTGTGCGGAGGAAAGAAGATTTCTGAATGTTGCTATGCCCCTACGGTGCTTTGGAATCCGCCCGAGGATGCAAGGGTATCGCAAGAAGAAGTATTTGGTCCGGTTGTCTGTATTTACAGTTATAAGAATCGGGAGGAGGCGGTGAAACGGGCGAACGGGTTACCGTTTTGTTTTCAAGCGGCAGTTTTCACTAAGAACATCGACCAAGCTTTCTATTATGTGAGGAACTTGCAAGCGACTGCGGTGATGGTCAACGATCACACCGCGTTTCGGGTGGATTGGATGCCGTTTGGAGGAAGGATGCACTCCGGGTTGGGGATGGGCGGGATCCCCCGCACTATGGAAGACATGACGGTGGAAAAGATGTTCGTTCTTCGTCTGCCAGGGCTTTGACGATTCCTAGCAAATATGGGAAAATGAGCTAAGTCGGAGGTGTTAGGGTCTCCATGGAAACTGCCCAATAAGCAGACAGGATTCGATTTCAGATAAATTCGCTAACAGTTTAAACTAGGTAATTTTGACTAAATCTTTAAGTTATTGATCAGCAGACATATATAAATTAGGTTTATTGAGGATAATCTAATAATAGACTTGATTTTTTCGTCCATTTGTGCTTTACTGTCATACTATGTCGCGCAGTTTCTTGAATCGTATTTTTGCAGAAGAATCGACTAGGGGAGCGATCGATGGCGGGATCGGTGCGAGAAGCAAGTTTCGAAGAAATCCAAAAAGGGCGTATTTAGGACTTCTCTGTCTTTGGGGAGCTGTTTCGGCTGTGTTTGGGCACAATCTGTATATCAGCTCGACAGAAGTTTATTTTGCCGACGATTTTCTGGCGACGATGACGAGTAGGGCGAGCAGCAGGCAGTCCCTGATTCAGGTTGGGGATGAGTTCTGGATTGTGCAAAAGGGAACCCCTGGTCCTGGGACTACCTTGGGGGTAGGTGGGTATTTGACCTTTTACGTCCCGACTGGGTATCAGGTGGTGGATGCAGCCTACGTGACTCCGTGTAGCACCAGCACCGATCCGCGGGGCTTTACGACAATCCCGATTAAAGGGCAGGGCCCAATTTCGGTCGGTTCTGGTAAGACGGCGACTGCCGCCCTAACGACCAGTGAATTGATCGGTTATACCTATCCTGCGGCTAATGTTTTAGGAGTACGAGAGAGCCCAGTAACCTCGGCCGGATTGAACCGAGGAACGATTGCTGGGGTTTATGCAGACACTGGAATTTTTTATTCGGTAAGTAGTCGGACCGCATACACCACCACCTTAGCCGCCTTAGGCAATAAGGCTGGGGATAGTGTTATCCCTCTTAACCTTTTTGACTCCGACCAAGAAAGAGCTTTCGGCTTAGCTCAAAATGCTATTTTAAATTCTGCTGGTGGTGGAAACACCCCTTGGGGAATGGGGAGTGCGGTGGCTGGACCCGAGAGTGGGTATGCTTGGTGCTTCGATTATGCAGTCTATAACGCCACCTCCGGTTCTGCGACGGTCAAGGGTCAGGCGGCTACAACGGTTGGCCCATGGAATAGAATCCGTTATGCGGGTTCGCAAATTAGTAAGGACATCGCAGGTAACACCGACACAACGATAGGGTATGCTGGGGTAAGTGCGGGGACGACTGGTTACAATTTCTCCACTGCGGGAGCTTTGCCGACAACCGTAAATGCAGTTCGTTTCTCGGTAGGGCAACTGCAACTTGGCCTTCCTGAATACGTCGCCATTAAGGTAAAGACGACTGCCTCCTTTAGTTCGTTGAACACCATAGTAGGGGAGGCATTGGGCGGAGACGCTGCAGGCGCCGATACGGGGAAAGACAATCTTTGGAAATATTATAACCCAACAATTTCCAAGGCGACACCGTCTGTACTCCTGCAGAAAAAAGCCGCAAACAGTCTACTGGCCACCAATGGAACCACTTATTTTGATCTGACCTTTGCCAATGCTGGAACCAATGCGCTGACCAATGTGGTGATCAAAGATACTCTGCCGGTAGGATTGGGCTATGTCAGCTCTACTCCCACTGCGGCGAGCACAACGGGGGGAGTGATTACTTGGAATCTTGGGGTCGTAAGTAATGGAGCTGTGCAGACCCTTAAACTGAATGTCCGGGCGACAAACACTCTTGGAATCCTAACAAATACAGTCACGGCCTCTGCCACAGGACAAACCAATCTGGCTACGGCCTACGATACAGTGGTGGTGACGAATTTGGCCTACCTCACTCTGAATAAGACTGTTGCCTCCCCCACAGTCCCCCCTGGTGGAACTAATCGCTACACTGTCACGGTGTCCAACGTGGGGAATGTGACGAATGGGATTCCTTTAGTCATTACGGATAACTTGCCTTCGGGATTTAGTTACGTTGCTTTTATTAGTGCCAGTCTCAATGGGACGAACTATGTGGCGACTAACTCATTTATTTCGGTGAGTACTTCAAACCTTGCGGAACCTGTCTTTACGATTAACCGCGCGATTCTGGCTAACGAGAGTTGCACGATCACTTTTGATGCCAAGGTGGCTTCGACCAATGCCTTGGGAACATACTACAATCAGGCGGAGATGACGTATGGCAGCGTCTCCTTGCCTCCGACTCCGCTTGCCCCAGTCACGGTCCAGTCGAACCCTGTATTAAGTTGGAGTTCAATTTCGCCCTTGGTTTACGGGGTGGCGATTACCCCAAGCAATGCGCTTTACCCCACGAGCAATGTTCCAGGCTCATTTACCTTTGCGCCTACTAACGGATCTATTTTGCCTGTGGGGACGAATAGCCTGATGGCTAATTTCACGCCAAGTAATACGACTAGCTATTCATCGGGGACGATTACGAATACGGTCGTCATCACTAAGGCAATTCTCACGACAACATGCCAACCGACGAATAAAGTTTATGGGCAGACAAATCCTCCTCTGTCCTATCTTCTGACTGGTTTTGCGAATGGGGAGAACAGTAATTCACTGACTACTCAGCCTGTAGCGTCAACAACAGTCATCCTTTCGACTCCTGTGGGCGTCTACACGAATGCAATCACGGCAACAGGTGGGACGGCTAGCAACTACTCTTTCACCTATGTACCAGCCAATTTTACAGTTACTAAGGCACCATCGACGATAACAGTCACTGGTATAACTAGCTTAACCTACAACATTAATCCGCAGGGACCCGACGCCAGCACCAAGATGGGAAGCACCGGTGCGGTGGCCTACAGTTATTCTGGAACGGGTGGAACGAGTTACGGAGCCAGTGCAACGAAGCCATCAGCGGTGGGAAGCTATACAGCTACGGCGACTTTGGCGTCTGATAGTAATCATGATGGGGCAACTTCTTCGGCCTATGGGTTCAGCATCGGCAAGGATGGTTCGACAATCAGCGTGACTGGATTGACCAGCTTTACTTACAGCGGTGCTTCGCAAGGGCCTGACACGAGTAACAAGACGGGAAGTAGTGATGCGGTGAGCTTCAGTTATTCGGGCACAGGTTTGACGAGTTACGGACCTAGTCCGACAAAGCCACCCGATGTGGGAAGTTATGAAGCTACGGCGAGTTTGGCGCCTGACAGTAATTACGACGGAGCGACCTCGACGGCCTATGGGTTCGCAATTTCGCCTCTACCAGTAACCATTACGGCTGATCCAAAGAGTAAAATTTCTGGAGAATCCGATCCTACGTTAACCTCCCAGTTCACGGTTGGATCCATAGAGCCCAGGGATGCCCTCTCAGGATCTCTGAGTCGCGCGGAGGGCGAAGCGCCAGGCAAGTACGCCATTAAAAGCACATTCAGCAATGGCAACTACGCCATTACTTTTGTCTCTGCGGATCTGACAATCCTTGACGGAGTTAATCCGACTGCGAATGAGGATCGTCTTGTGCCTGTTCCGATTAAAACGAGTAAGTTCCATGTCCTTGAAGTATTGGCCAATGACACGGA
>CAMCNF010000092.1 GCA_945876115.1 Verrucomicrobia subdivision 6 bacterium
TAAACGCGCGGATCGGCCTTGCCGAAGAACCGGATGAGCTCGGTTTTCGCCGTTTCGTGGGAGTCGGATGCGTGCAAAACGTTATGCATCTTATCTTTTCCTAAATCTCCCCGAATGGTGCCTTTGGGGGCTTTGGTGCTGTCGGTCGGCCCGAGCAGTTCCCTCACCCTTTCGATGGCATTGGTTCCCTGAAGAGCAACCGCCACGACGGGACCCGACGACATAAACTTTTCAATCTCTGGGAAGAAAGGTAGGTCCGCCAGATGAACGTAGTGCTCCTTGAGCAGGGCAGCATCGAGGCGAAGCATCCGACAGTTCAGGATTTTTAGTCCCTCCTTCTCTAGGCGGTGCAAAACTTCCCCCGTCAGGCCCTCGGCCACGGCATCGGGTTTGACTAGTATTAAGGTGATCTCAGGGTTCGTCATAATTTTAATCCTCTTGTGGGTTGAACTTCTTACTCTGCCGAATCGCCGGCCCTTTCGCAATCTGCTCTTTCAGTTGCGCCAGCATTTCTCGAGCCTCCGTTCCTGAATCCTTTTCGTCCTCTGGGCGTGTTCCCCCGTCCCCCAGAGAAACCGCCTTCTCCAGTTCTACCTTTGCTCCCGTCAAATCACCTTTCCGCCAAAGATGATTTCCATAGCTCAAGTGGAAAAAGGTGGAGTGCGGGCGCTGTTCCAAGCCTTGCCGATAGAGAACCCCCGCTTCTTCGTATTTTCCTTGGAGGTCGAGAATGCTGGCTTGGCGCACGCCAAAGGTATCGTCCTGCGGACTGCGCTGGGCGGCGGCGCGATACCATTGAAGGGCCGACTCCGCGAGCTGTGCCTCCTCTTTGATTCTAAGGGCCCGGGCAGAAGGAGAGGTAGATGGAGGCGCAAAATAGACTTCCAGCAGTTTCAGTCGATAGGCGTCGCCCAGAATACTGGCGAGGTTGGGAGAGCGCGGATCCGACCGCTCCGCTTGCTGGGCGCAGGCGTCTAATTCCGAATGCGAAAGTTTGGCCGCTTCTACTGGCTTTTCCGGGAGGGATCGCCAGCCCGCCCAGGTTTGCCACCCTTGCCAAGCAGTGAGACCTCCGATGCTGAGGGAAAAAACAAGCAGAAGCGGATTCGCCCACCGCGCCCCCGCTTCCCTCCGTTCGGGCCAAGAGATGGTGGTGGCGAGGCCGAGGAGAAAAAAGCAGGAGATGGCGGGGGCGGGAACGTGATAATTAAAATCAACAAAAGCATGAGCGAGCATGGTCGCCATCAGCGCCCAACCCAATCCTGTGCAGATATCTGCCTTGGACTCCTTCCCTCGCGTCCGAGTCCGACGCCAAAGAAAAACCGCCAGAAAAATCCAAAAGAGGGCGACGAGAGATGCCCCGACCGCTCCATAATCGCAAAGCGTATTGACGTAGTCGTTGTGGGTGAAAAAGGTTCGCGAACCGTGGGTCCAGGTACTAACTCGTAGGTGTTGCAGATCAAAGCTGGCGGGACCGTGACCGAACCATGGGGCCTTCTGCCAGATGACAAGGCCATCCTTGGCTAAGGCGAAACGAAAATCCCCTCCCCCGTTGAGAATTCGCTCCCAGCCGACTCCTTTGCCAAATACTTCCTGCCATCGTTTGGCGATAGCGGCATCGCCTCGAGCAGCCAAGAATCCACCTCCCACTAAGGCGGCAGCAAAAAGGACGACCAGTCCCCTTCCCAGCCAGTTGAGTGGGCCACGGCGAAGCCAGCGCAGAAGCCAGACACCATGCCCCGCGATCCAAGCGATCCAACTCCCTCGTGAAATGGAGAAGAAGACTCCGCCCGCGCAAGCGGCTGCGGCCCAACCGGCAAAGACGCGCAAGGGCCAAGCTAGATCAGGCCAAATGACGAGGGTCAGTGCAGCGAGGCTGGCTTGAACGAGATAGTTGCCAAAATGATTTGGACAACCAAAGGTGCCCGACATGCGCTCCGCATAGTTCGGCCGAATCTGCACGGGCCAATCCAGCCATGGGACAGGTCCGATCGGATAGACTCCGATGCGAAAGTGGAGAAATCCAAAGCCAGCGGTGATCACCGCCACAAGGAGAAACCAGCCCAAGAGCCAAGGGATCATCAGCCGGCCAGGAAGTTGATGGCGCGCAGTAAGAAAAACGGCTCCGTAAACGGCGGCCCAGAGCCATTCGACTCGGCCGAAGTATTCGCAGGGGGCCCGAAGGACAGCCCAGGCGGCGTAGCCGAGAAAAAGGAAAACTGGCAGATCGAGAAGCCCGAAAACCCGTTTCCCCGAGCGCAGTCCTTCGATGGCCCTCACGCCCAAGAGAATCCAGAGGCCTGCTCCAGCAAGAAAGGCGGGGCCTGCGACGACTTGGCGCGCCCCACCGAGATAGAGTCCGCTGGCGGTAAGGAGAAAGAGAAGCAGGACCCAAGACAGACCTGCGCAGGCTTGGTTAAGGAAAGAAAAACGAAGGGCGGGGCTCGGCCCTGGCGAAAGAGCGTTGGAAGGATTCAGGCTTGGGCCGGGCGTCGCGGACGAACCCGGATCCGCTTGAGCCGGGCTGGGCCTTCCGGACTAACCGTCTCCACTTGGGGATCATCTCGGAACGCTTGGTGGATGATCCGACGCTCGTAGGCATTCATCGGAGAAAGTTCGATCGTTTCCCCTGCGGTACGGACTCGTTCGACCATCTCACGAATCTCGCTGAGAAGTTCCGCTTCCTGTTCTCGTCGATAATTCTCCACATCGACGATGACGCGGGCGGCGGGTTCGTCTCCACGGGCCAGCATCCGATTCAGAAGAAACTGCAGGTCGTCGATGGTTTCGCCGTCCCGGCCGATGAGGCGGGCGGGATTTTGCATGCGGACGTGGAGGACTGCATCATCTCCACGTTTCTCATCTTCAAGGGTAAAGGCAAATCCGAGGTGCCCGAGCATGTTCTCGAGAAGTTCGCGAGGGCCGAGAGAGGATGGTGCTGCGCTCATCGTCGTCCCCACATTCCGCCCTTCCAGCGACCGCGTTTAACCAAGTCGGTAGGCTTAGCCACTTTTTCTAATTTGGGCATAGGCTGGCGTAAGTTGTACATCAGCTGTCCGATGGAGAGGAAATTTTGCACGGTCCAGTACAGAGATAGCGCAGAACTAAAATTATAGCAAAACACCAACATGATAACGGGCATGAGCTTCATCATCTTCGCTCCTGGATTATCTACCCCTTGCGGTTGCGGGGTGATGTGCATGCTCCAGACCATGGCCGCCGTCATAATCAAGGGCATAGGATTAATTGGAATGCCTAGGCCTGGAAGATAGCCGATGGTATCGGGTCGAGAAAGATCGTGAATCCAAAGGAAAGCTTGGCCTCGGAGTTCGACCGAACTGAGCAGCATGTAGTAAAAGCCGAGGAAGACGGGCATCTGGATGAGCATCGGGAGACAGCCGCCGATGGGGTTAACCCCGTAATCGCGGTAGAGTTTCATCATTTCGGTGTTCAGCTTTGCGGGATCATCTTTCAGCCTGGTTTGCAGCTCTTTCAGTTTGGGGGCGAGAATCTGCATTTTTTTCATACTGCGATTCGCCTTCGCTTGGGGAATCCAGAGAATGGCTTTAAGAAGAATAGTTAGGATGACGATCGACCAGCCGTAGCTACCGACCCACTTGTAAATGGTGTTCATGACCACGAGAAGGGGGCGACTGACGATACCCATCCAGCCGAACTCCATCACCTGATCCTCTCCTTGGGCTAGACTTCGTAGGCGCCAATCTTCTTTGGGCCCTGCGTAGAGTCCAAATTTTCGAACATTCTTTGCGCCAATTCCGAGGTCAAATCCTGCGAACTTCATCCATGTTTCCACCGCATGCACTTTTCCAGAACCATCCCGCATACTCTCCCCTGCTAAGTCGACCTTACGAGCCTCAGCCCCTGCGGCGGGCGAATCCTGAGCGGTGAGCACCATAGCAAAAAACTGGCTTTTGGCGGCGACCCATTTGACTTGGCGATCTTCTCGGCTGCTGACTAGATCCTTCCCTGGGCTGGGAAAAAGAAAAAGAAACTTAGAGGAGAGAAATTCTGGAAGTTTGTGAGAAGTGTAGGTGGCGTCGGTGGTAAACCAACCCGTGCCGACGTAGGCACTCTCATCTTCCCGAAGATGGATAGGAGCGCCCACCCCGGCAGAGAGAGCGTAGGCGGGTAGAGCGAGCGGGAGGGTGCCGCGATTTTCCACTTCTTGGGTAAGGGCAAGACCGTAGTCGCCCGTCAGACGAAAGGTGCGGCGGATATGAACATCGCCTCCCGTCTGGGTAGGGGCAGTGAAGACGACTTCTTGGGGGTCTGATTTTTCCAGTGTCCAGATCAGGCCTTCACCCGCGGGGGTCCAGCCACGCAGATCGAAAATCGCGTCAGGAGATCCACGGTTGAGATGAATTTTTTCTCCAGGATCGCCCGCATGACCAACTAATTCGATTTCTTGAATCCCGCCGCCCCAAGTGGTGAAAGTCACGCGCAGAGTGCTGTTTTCTAAGAAAGCGGTTTGCTCCGTGCCTGAGCGGTGAATGGACCCTGGGGCAAGGGTCTCTTTGGAGGTTAGGCTGGGGGCGACGACGGGTGCCGACGGAACTGGAATTGAGGAAGAAGAAGATGACGCTTGGGTCGCGGGAACTTTGGCGGGAGCGGGAGGATAGTAGTGGGCAACAATCTTTGGATAAAGGACGAGAAGGAGAAGGCAGGCCCCTGCGGCGAGCCAAGCGTTACGATCCATTCCTCCCTTTTTCATATCTTTTCCTGGAGGGGATCCCAACCAGCACCACCCCAAGGGTGGCATCGAGAGAGGCGACGGAAAGCGAGGATGAGACCGTGGGTAATGCCGTGGCGGGCGATCGCCTCCTCCGCGTAAACTGAGCAAGTGGGATGATATCGGCAGCAAGGTCCAGGGCTAGCCAAGAGAGTGCGCCAAGCGGGGGCGCAGGCTCGTTGAGCCCGAATGAGGAAAAGGAGAAAGGATTTCATAATTTTACCGAGGCGGGACAAAGACCCGCACGTTGATAAAGGCGGAGCATTTCTTTTTGAATGGCCGCATAACCCGCTCGGGCTGCGGGAGGGCGGGCAATCCAGACGGAATCAAGGCCAGGAGTAAGATCGGCCTGGAGATGGCGCCAAGTTTCACGCACCCAACGCTTAATTCGATTTCTCATGACCGCGTTACCACAAGCTTTGGGGACAACCACGGCCATACGCCGAGCGGTGCGAGGAAAACAGCGCCAGTTAAGTTTGAGTGGGATGCCACTTTCGATTCCTCCCTCACGGCGAATGGCTAAGAATTCCGGCCGGCGCCGGAGAATGCGCGCCCGCGGAAGGCGACGGTCACGCCCCGGTGTGGCGGGCGTAGTGGCGCTCCACACCTTTGGGCAGAAGGCGACGACGACCACGCGCACGACGACGCGCAATCAGGGCTCGCCCTCCCTTCGTTTTCATGCGGGCGCGAAAGCCGAACTGGCGTTTACGCGTGCGCTTGGATGGGTTGTAGGTCGGTTTCATTGCGTATGTTTAAGAAGGGCAAAATCGTGCCGAGAAAAGGGGGCGGAGTCAATGCGTTCGATGCAAGGCGGGTGAGGTGGAATTTTCCGACGCCCCAGAAGAGTCCAATGCTACTGCCCCAGCAACCGCAAGAAGGTTTCGATCTCGCTTACCGTAGTGCAGATATGAGGGGAAACCCGCAGAAGGGTTTTCCCTGAGTGCTCTTTCCGCCACGAGACCCGAATACCCTCCTGCTCCATGCGCCCGCGGATTTTTCCCCATCCTGCCGCAGGCTCCAGCAAGCTGGTAATCGCCCGATTGGCGTCATTTCCTCCTCCATAGACCGCGAATCCTTTGTGCTGGGCTCCTTCCCTCAACCGCTGGGCAAGGTCTAGGACATAGGCCGAAACCACGGGCTGGCCGAAACTTTCTAAAAGTTCAAGGGAGGCCCTCATCCCCTCAATCCCTGGAAGATTGAGGCTGCCGGGCTCATACCTTCTTCCTTCTTCCTCCAGGACAATCGTAGGTTGCGCGAGAAATTCTGGGCTTACGACGTTCCAAGATCCCAATAAGGGCGGGTGAAGTTTCTCCCAGACACGGCGTCGCACCATGAAAACCCCCGCGCCGGCAGGTCCAAGCATCCATTTATGGGCATCGGCAGAAAGAAAATCGGCTTCCTCCCAAGCGGTCGGAAGCACCCCAAGGGTTTGAATGGCATCGAGGCAAAGAAGGATTCCGCGGGTTTTTAGTTCGGGTCCAATCTCTGC
>CAMCNF010000093.1 GCA_945876115.1 Verrucomicrobia subdivision 6 bacterium
AGCAACTTATAAGACATACGACCACACAGAAGTGGTTGATGCACAAAGCTTTTGAAAGGTTGCTTTTAAATTTGGACCTACGACCCCAGGGTGGGGATGCGGGGGATTAGGCCTGACTGGTGGGCGCGACCGAAGAACTCTTCCAGTCCTGCACGGCCTCGGGGGCCGAAATCCAGGGTGAGATCGTTAACGTACATTCCAATAAACTTATCAGTACGCTGTTCGTCCATCCCTCGGCTGAGTGGGAGGGCATGGCGAACTCCCGCTTGGCGGTGGTCTAAGGCATAACGAACACTCTCCTTCAGGGTTTGGGTGGTATCGGCGATGACTTGCTCGCCGAGAGAACGGCGCACAACGTTACCGCCGAGAGGAAGGGGCAGTCCCCCTGTGTCTTGGGCCCACCAAGTGCCAAGGTCTGCGCAGAGAAAGAATCCTTCTTCCTGATAGGTGAGTTGGCCTTCGTGGATAATTAGGCCTGCATCGATATGGCCTCCTAGAATTTCTTCTTGGATCTTATCGAAGGGAAGATTGATGGCGGTAAAGGAGCCGTGGGGGAGACCGAGGTAGAGTTGGAGGGTGAGATAAGCGCTGGTGAGAAGTCCAGGAATGCCAATGCGCATCTTCTTCATCGATTCACGATCGATCTTTTTCTTGGCGACTAAGCACGGACCGTAGCCATCACCGAAGCTTGCCCCGCAGGGCATGAGAGCATACTGATCGGCGATCTTGGTGTAGGCGTGAAAGGAAACGGCGGAGATATCCAGTTCGCCTGCTTGGCAACGGCGGTTGAGAGTCTCGATGTCTTGCAGAACATGGGTGAATTCGTGCCCACGCAGATTCACCAGATTTTTTGCCATGGCATAGAACATGAAGGCATCGTCAGCGTCGGGACTGTGACCGAGAAGAAGTTGCATGGAATGAGCTTACAGAAATCGATGCCCAATGCATCGGTAAGATGAGGGGTCGGAGGCGGTGAGGATCAGGGGCTTGGAATGGACGAGGGGTTTGGGTAGAGTAGAAAGTTCATGATTGGATGGGTCATCAAGAAAATCTTAGGGACGCAGAACCAGCGGGAGGTGAAGCGTCTGCTTCCGCTTGTCGAGGAGGCAAAAAGACAGGGAGAAGCTCTAGGTAATCTCTCGATCGAGCAACTCCGGGCCAAGACCCCGCTCTTCCGTGATCGTTTGGCGCAAGGAGAGACCCTGGATCAACTTTTGCCTGAAGCTTTTGCCACGGTGGTGGCGTTGTGTCGGAGATTAACCGAGGAGAAGAGAAAGATTCGGGTGCGTGGGCAGGAGATGAAATGGGAGATGGTGCCCTTTGATGTGCAGTTAATCGGTGGGATCGTGCTGCACTCAGGTCGAATCGCGGAAATGGCTACGGGCGAAGGCAAAACCTTGGTGGCGACTTTGCCGACATATCTCAATGCGTTGGCGGGTAAAGGAGTGCATGTGGTGACGGTGAACGATTATCTGGCGGCGCGGGATGCGGAGTGGATGGGGGAGGTCTATCGGGAGTTGGGATTGACGGTGGGATGTCTTCAGCATGGACAAACCCAAGCGGAGCGGCGGGCGCAGTATGCCTGTGATATTACCTACGGGACCTGTTCGGAGTTTGGCTTCGATTATTTGCGAGATAATGGAATGGCGACGACCCCTGAGGATCAGGTTCAGCGGGGCCACTTTTTTGCGATTATTGACGAGGTGGACAGCATTCTGATTGATGAGGCGCGGACGCCGCTAATTATTTCTGGTCCAGTGACCATTTCCACGCATCAGTTTGATAAATACAAGTCGGTGATTGATGGGTTGGTACGAAAGCAGAATGGACTGTGCACGGACTGGGCGAATCAAGCGAAGGCCAAGGGGGAGGCGGGAGATCTGCCTGGGGCAGGGCGGTTGCTCTATCGGGTGAAGTTAGGTTCTCCGCGAAATAAGCTGCTCTTAAAGTTTCAGGAAGATCCTGCGATGCGCCGAGCAATTGATGATGCGGAGCTGGAGATGTATCAGGACACGAGGCGGACGGAACTTTATAAGACCAAAGAGGAGATGTACTTCTCGATTGATGAGCGCAATAGCGAGGCGGACTTATCGGAAATGGGTCGGACGTTCCTCAATCCGAATGATCCAAAATTCTTTTTGGTTCCTGATCTGATTACAAAGAATCACGATATCGAAACAAATCGGGCATTGAGCGAGGAGGAGAAGTTAAAAGAGAAACAGGTGGCGCAGGCGGAATATGAGGACGCGAGTCAACGGATCCATAACATCAGTCAACTTTTGCGGGCTTACTGTGTTTTTGAGAAGGACGTGCACTACGTGGTGCAGGAAAACAAGGTGATGATTGTGGATGAGTACACCGGGCGGTTGATGCCTGGCCGGCGTTGGAGTGATGGTCTGCATCAGGCGGTGGAAGCGAAGGAGGGAGTGCAGATTGATCGGGAGACGCAGACGTTGGCGACGATTACGATTCAGAACTATTTTCGATTGTATGAGAAGCTGGGCGGGATGACGGGAACGGCCGAAACGGAGGCGAATGAGTTTAAGGATATTTATCGGCTGGGGGTGGTGGTGATTCCGACGAATCAGCCCTGTGTGCGGGTGGATGCGGATGACATGATCTTTAAAACACGTCGGGAGAAGTTGAATGCTTTGATTGAGGAGATTAAAAAACGGAATGCGGTGGGGCAACCGATGTTGGTAGGAACGGCTTCGGTTGAATCCTCTGAAATTATCAGCCGAATGCTTCGGCGGGAGAATATTCCGCACAGCGTGCTCAACGCGAAGCAGCACCAGCAGGAGGCGGAGATCGTCACACGAGCGGGGGAGCGGGGTGCGGTGACGATTGCCACGAATATGGCAGGACGAGGGACGGACATTAAGCTTTCCGCGGGGGTGGCGGAGTTGGGTGGATTGCATGTGGTGGGGACGGAGCGTCATGAATCGAGGCGGATTGATCGGCAGTTGCGAGGGCGGTGTGCGCGGCAGGGGGATCCTGGCTCGGGTCAGTTCTTTATTTCCTTCGAGGATGATTTGATGCGGAACTTCGGCGATTCGCGGAGGATTGGGGGGTTGATGACGAAGTTAGGGATGGAGGAAGATGAGGGGTTGCAGCATCCATGGCTGAATCGATCGGTGGAAACGGCACAGAAGCGGGTCGAGGGTAGGAATTACCAGATTCGTAAGCACACATTGCAGTATGACGATGTGATGAATCAGCAGCGGACGGTGATTTATGCTTGGCGTACCGATATTTTGAATTCGACCGATCCGAGGCCTGAGGTGTTTGAGACGGTGGATGAGCGGATTGCGGCGGAGGTGGAAGCGAGGGCGGGGACGGATCCGGTGGATCTGGAGGGACTTGTACGTTGGGCGAATGCGGCCATGCCGGTGGGTTTATCGAAAGAGGATTTGTTGGGAGCGGGAGGGAAGGAGGAGTGGACGACATTTTTGAAGGCGAGAGTGAGGGAAGCGTATGAGGTGAAGGTGAAGTTTGAGAATCCTGAAGCGGTGAAGGCCTTGGAGAGGTTTGTGGTGCTAGGGGCGATTGATCGCTTATGGCAGGAGCATCTCTATGCGATGGATGGTTTAAGGACATCGATTAATTTGCGGGCGTATGGACAGAAGGATCCGTTGATTGAGTATAAGAATGAGGCGTATGGGATGTTTGGGGAGTTGATGGGGCGGATTAAGGAGGAGGTGGTACATAATCTTTTCCGGTCGGCGTCGAGTTTGTCGGCGTTTGAGCATTTCTTGGCGGCGCTGCCTCAACGGACGGGTCGGGGGGAGTTACCTGGGCAGGATCAGCCGACGGAGGGTTCGATGAGTGTGGGGGGAGGTGGTGGGGGGAGCACCGTGGTGGAGGAGGCGTTGATGCCGGTGAAGAGGCAGGGACCGAAGTTAGGGCGGAACGATCCATGCCCGATTGATCCCAAGAAAAAATTTAAGAACTGCTGTGGGGCGACCGGTGCCAAGGGGTGTTTGAAGGTTTCAGCATGAAGGCAAGAATGGTAAAGCTTGGTAGGATTGGAAAGGTTTTGGAAAGAGGTTGATTTAAGAAGATGAAGTCGACGGTTTTAGGTAGTTTGTTTGGAGGTATGGGGCCTTTGGTTGCTTCGGTTGGGGTGGCGTTGGTGGTGGGTTTTGGGGTGGGAAGGGTCTCCGCCCCATCAAAGCTTACAGGTTCGCAAGAGGTTGAGGCCACGAAAGTGGCGCAAGGAGCGGAGGAGAGTGAGGAGCCCAAGTGGCAGTCGGTTGGGGGATCGGACAGGGCGGAACTGGTTTCCGAGTTAGCGGGTGCTGCGGCGATTGGTTCGCTAAAAGATCGGTCTCGTGCGCTGGAGGATATTTTAGCCAAGGCAGGTTTGGAGGATGTGAAAAAAGCTTTGGCGTGGGCTAATGCGTTGCCCGATGGGCCGATGAAGAAGTCGGCGTTAGCGAAAATTATGGAGCGTTGGGGGCAGTTAGACGGTCCAGGGGCAGTGGCGTATGCCGCTCAACTATATGCTGAGACAGGAAATGCGAGTTTGATTCGAGAGGCACTTAAAGGTTGGGCCACCAAAGATCCCAAGTCGGCTTTTCAACAGGCTTCGCAACTTGGTCTATCGAACGGGCTTCAAAGAGATATTCGGCGCGATCTATTGGAGCAGTGGGCGGAGCAAAATCCAAATGATGCGGCTGGATATGCTTTGGCCAACCGGAATCCCGAGAACTGGGGAGGGATAGTAGGAACGGTGGCGGAGGAATGGGCCAAACAAGACCCCAAGTCAGCGGTCACGTGGGCGGCGTCGTTGACCTCAGGAAAAGATAAAAAAAGTGCGATTTATGAGGCCGTTTCAAGCTGGGCAGATCAGGATGTCGGTGCGGCTGCTTCTTACATAACGTCTCAACCTCCAGGGGAAGGGCGCGATACGATGGCTGGTACGCTTGCCCGACACATCGGGCAGGAGAACCCTGAAGCCGGAATCAAGTGGGCGGCGATGGTAGGGGATTCGGCCACGCAGGAGAGGGCGGTGGCGGGGGCGTTGATTGATCTGTACCGAAAAGATGAGGCGCAAGCTCGGAAGATTCTGCAAACCTCCTCGATTTCCACCCAAGTTCAGCAGGCCGCGTTGGTCCGAATGACGAATCCCGGTCCGTGGTGGAGGTGATTTTTCTTTCGGGTTTAAGTTGGCCTTGAGCCCGTGATCGGGAGGGTGCGGAAAAGAGTCAGGGTTGGAGTTTTGATGACCGACCTACGACACCATGTTTCGAAAATGGCCTGATAAGTAATTGGTATGAGATACTTGTGTGAACTACGACCCCTTGGTTTTGGGTTAAGGAAGGATCATGCTGCGCTCTAGATTTCCGACGCAGGCGGAGGGAAGGCGGGAGTTGAAGGAGGAGCGGTTGCCAAGGACTTCCCTTTGGGTGCCATCGGCAAAGGCGACGATGGCATTGCCCGAGTGGCGAAAGTGGATGGTGTTTGCGCAATCGGTTGTATTGAAAAAATAAAACTCTTCGAGCATGGGATTTTTCCCGGAGGCAGGGGCTTGGAAGGTATTGATCTGGGCGCAGGTGGCAAACAGGGCGATCTGGCCAGGACGTTCCAACTGATTGATTTGTCTGATTTTCGAGATCTCCTGAATTTTAGGATCGCCAGTGAGTTCTGTGTTTACCCCGAAGCCGAAGTAGCCGTTTTTAAACTTGGGTTTAAAGCTGGCCCCCATGGAGGTGAAGGCAAAATCTGGAACATTTCCTGCAGAATCGGCGATGTAGGGGCCGAGGGGTCCGCGGGATTTATCTAAAACACGCTGACCTTCGGTCTTGGAACTTGAGGCACTCTCAAAGCCGAACCACCACTGGACCCCGGTGGTAAGACTTTCCCGAGAGCGAAAAAAACGGCCGTTATTTTCACCCAGATAAGTTTGCGCAGCGATACTCAGTTGGCGAAGTGCGCTGGAGGAAGTGGCAAGAGTCGTTTGTCGTTTGACGGCTAAGGCAGCGGGGGCGAGGAGGGTCATGAGGACGCCAAGGATGATCATGACGGCGAGGAGTTCGATGAGAGTGAAGGAGCGGGAGTATTTCATTCTTTTCTTAGCAGTCGGAAGAACCCCTTTTTGGATGGGTTGTCGGTTGGGAGGGTGAATATTTTCTGGAAAGAGGTGGCGGTAAAAGAGGTTCCACGATTT
>CAMCNF010000094.1 GCA_945876115.1 Verrucomicrobia subdivision 6 bacterium
AGGGTTACGTGGAGCGGTCATAGACATCGAGGGTGATCAAAGATTGGAGGGTTTTTCCCTGCAGGAAGCTCTGGAGATTCTCGATGGCGAAAGAGGCGGTGTCTTGACGGCGGTCCTTGGTGGGGCCGGCGATATGGGGAAGGAGGGCGATGTTGGAGAGACCGCGTAGGGGGGAGTCCTTGGGTAGGGGTTCGGTTTCGTAGACATCGAGGCCGATTTGGAGGTCGTCAATTCGGTCCTTGGCGACGCGGGCGAGAGCGGCTTCGTCGACGACGGCGCCACGACCGATGTTAATGAAGGCGCCGCCGGGGCGGATCGAGCGAAGGAGTTTTTCGGTGACGATATGGTGATTTTTTTCGGTGTAGGGGGCGAGTTCGACAATGATGTCGTGGTTGGAGAAAAGGTTTTCGAGGGAGGTTGAGCGGGTGACGCCATATTTCTGAAAGACGGCATCTGGGACGCTGGGGGAGAAGGCGGAGATGGAGACACCGAAAGGGCGCAGAAGGGGAATTAGTTCTTGGGCGATAGCGCCGAAACCGTGGAGGCCGATGCTTCGGCAGAAGAGGCTTTGGGTAACGGTTTTCATGCCGTCCTTCCAGGCTCCGTCCCGGTGCATGGCGACGTTCCAGTGACCGGAACGGCGCATGGCGGAGAGAATGAGGAGGAGACCACATTCGGAGATTGTCCGGCTAACCGAACTACCCCAATTGGTTACTTGCAGGCCTTTTTCGATAAGTTGCCGGGGGACTAATTTTCGAACGCTACCTGCGAGGTAGGCGACGTAGCGGAGTTGGCCTGGACCTCCGACGGGAAGATCGGAGGGAAGAGGGGGACATCCCCAAGCGCAGAGAAGAGCTTCAGCCTTTGAATCGACGATCTGTTTTGGCCAACTGGCGGGATCGGCTAGGGGAAGGAGAAGGGGGACTTGGCGCAGAGAAAGGGAATCGAGATTTGCCTGTACTGAGCTAGGTAAAAAATCATCTCGCTCGGCTTGAGTGAGGGCAGTAAGGACAACTGGGGCAGACATTACGAAAACCTATGGGAAAAAGTGAGGCGAATCACGCAAAAGTAATATTGCGGATCCAAGTTAATTTATATCTTAGAGTAGGGAGGAGATAAAAAAATTAATTAAAAAATGTTTTACCCGTTATCCAAGTGTATCTTTTTCGTATAAAATAAGGTACGATTGTGCATGAAAAAATTCCTACTAACTCTCTGTTTTGGATCGCTACTTTGTCATTCGGGAGTTCAAGGGGCGACGCAGAGTCCGAATGTTCTTTTTATTGCAGTGGATGATCTGAAACCTGTCTTGGGCTGTTACGGAGATAAACTGGCGAAGACCCCGAACATGGACAAGTTAGCGGCTCGAGGGATGCTGTTTGAAAAAGCGTATGTGAATCAGGCGGTGTGTGCTCCCTCACGCAACTCTTTAATGCTGGGCATCCGACCTCAATCGATGGGGCTTTATGACTTGAAGACCTATTTCCGGGACATTCCCGCCTACTCGAACACGGTGACGATGGGGCAAACTTTCCAGAAAAATGGATACACGGCCGAGTCAATCGGCAAAATTTTTCATGCGAGCTTAAACGACAAGCCATCCTGGTCGGTTGATAATTGGGAGTCGAAGGGGGAGACGTATGCGATCGAGGATAACCGTGCGCCGATGAAAGGGGAGAAAGGGACGACAACAGAGGCGGGAGATGTTGAAGATAATTACTATCAGGATGGAAAAATCGCCGACGAAGCTGTTGCCCGTTTGAAGGAAAAAAAAGCGAACCCCAATCAACCCTTTTTGATGATGGTGGGCTTTCATAAGCCTCATCTACCCTTTGTGGCCCCCAAAAAATATTGGGATCAGTTTAAGCCCGAGCAGTTTTCTCTGCCGGAGTTTCGGACGGCTCCTGAGGGTTCGCCCGCCTATGCCCTCGGAGAGTCGGGAGAGATCATGCAGTACAAGAAGCTTCCCGTAGATAAATTACCGTTCCCGGATGATTTCGCCCGTCACTTAATTCACGGATATTATGCGGCGACGAGTTTTACCGATGCGCAGATTGGAAAGGTCATAGCGGCACTGGACGAGCTGGGTATGGCAGAGAATACGATCATTGTTCTTTGGGGGGATCACGGTTGGCATTTGGGGGATCACGGGAAATGGTGCAAACACACTAACTACGAGGAGGCGACTCGGATTCCAATCTTGATCAGCGGCCCTGGAATCAAGCCGGGGCAACGTACCTCTTCCCTGATTGAGACGGTGGATCTATATCCGACGCTGCTGGAGTTAACCGCGCAGTCCACACCCGAGACAGGCATTGCCGGGGTGGGATTGGATGGAACAAGTGTGGTGCCGATTTTGAAGGACCCAAAGGCGAAGGTGAACGATTATGTGTTTCATGCCTATCCGCGAGCTGAAAAAACGGATGATACGAAGAGGAAGCTGATTGGGCGGGCAGTGAGGAATGATCGATATCGTCTGGTCGAGTGGAAAGAGCCTAACGATCCGGCAGAGAAAGCGGCGATCGAGTTGTATGATTACCAGGCCGATCCGTTGGAGAAAAAGAATTTGGCTCAAGAGAATTCTGAATTGGTCACCCAACTTCGGGCTGTTTTAGCCAAACTCCCCGAGGCCAAACCCCAAATGGGTGGCGAAGGCGCCCCCGAATCAGGGTACGAAAAGAAGCCTAAGAAAAAGAAGAAGGATAAAGCGGGAGACGGTGAGTAAAGCAAAAGGGATCATTCATGAGAAAATATTTATCGATTCTCTTGGTCTTGGCTTTGGGGAACTCCACACGTGCGGAGGAAATTGCCGCTCCCAAAGCTGCAGGTGCGAGTAAGCCGAACATTATCTTCATTTTATCGGATGACTTGGGGGTAGATATTCTTAGCTGTTTCGGTTCGGATCAGTACAAGACCCCCCACTTGGATGCTTTGGCTACAGGGGGGATGAAGTTTACCCATGCCTACGCCGCGCCCCTTTGCGGTCCTTCGCGGGCACTGATTATGACGGGGCGGTATGCGTTCCGTACGGGAGCGGTCAATCAAGACCGGGTTGCGCTAATTACCCCTGAAAAGGAGGTGATGATGCCCAAGATTTTAAAAGGGGCCGGTTATGTCACCGCCTCGTTTGGAAAGTGGGGACAGCTAGGCTTGACTCCAGGGGCCTTTGGGTTTGACGAGTATCTGAATTTTAAGGGCAGTGGGATTTTCTGGAATACCCAGCCTAAGGGCAAGGAGTACGATCTGAACGGCAAGCAGGTAGAGTTGAAGGACAAGGAGTATATGCCTGATCTGGTGCAAAAATTGGCGGTGGATTTTATTACTCGGAACCAAGACAAACCTTTTTATCTCTACTATCCAATGTCCCATATCCACGGGGACATCCTTCCAACCCCCGACAGCAAGGAGGGAGCCAGTGCGAAGGAGTTGTATGCAGATAACATTGTCTACCATGATAAGTTGGTTGGGCAGCTGATCGCGGAGTTGGAAAAGCTGAAATTACGGGAGAAGACCCTGATTGTGTACGTCGGTGACAACGGAACGGCGAAGGGTGGAGCTGAGCTGGCGACGGTAGGAGGAAAAAAGATTAATGGATCGAAGGGATCGATGCTGGAAGGTGGAAGCTTGGTTCCGATGATTGTGAACTGGCCTGGGACAACTCCGGCTGGAACGGTTTGTGCGGATATGATCGATTTTTCCGATTATGTACCCACCTTCGCGGCTTTGGCAGGAGCCAAACTTCCAGAAAATGTAATCATCGACGGACAAAGTTTCCTTCCGCAGATCAAAGGGAAAAAGGGGACGCCTCGGGAGTGGGCTTATGTGCAGTTGGCACGGATGTGGTATGTGCGTGACATGAACTGGAAATTGAATGAAAAGGGAGAGTTGTACGACATGAGTGGCGCTCCCTTTGAGGAGAAGCTGGTTCCTGCGGACAGCACAGATCCCGTGGCTGTGGCAGAACGGGCAAAACTCCAAGCCGCCCTGAACAAATTGAATCCTGCTGGCGGGATTCTGGATGACGGGGATGGGACGGGTCGGCACGGAGGGAAAAAAGAAAAAAAGAAGAGTAAGAAAGAGACAGCCGAGCCTGCTGAATAAACTAAATTCTTCGGTTAACTTTCCGAGATGATACGATCCCCATTATTTTCTGCTCTTTTGTTTCTGGGAGTGTGCGCTTGGGGCGTGCAGGCAGAGGAGGCGCTCTTTCAGGATGATTTCTCGGGGGATCTTTCCCGTTGGGTGGTGGAGCAGACCCCGAGTGGGAAAACGCAGGTGATCGATGGGGAGTTGGATATTGATGATGCTCCTGGAACCGAGGACAAGGGTGGGTGCACGGTTTGGTTTAAGGAGAAGTTATCGGGACCAATCCGGATTTCTTATGATGCCACCATGGTGCAAAAAGGGGGGCCGAACGACAGAATCAGTGATCTGAACTGCTTTTGGATGGCGAGTGATCCGAAAAACCCTGACAATCTTTTTGTTGGATCGAAAGGGCGAAGTGGGACTTTTAAAAAGTACGATCCGCTAAGGACCTACTACGTGGGTTACGGGGCGAACGAGAACGTGACGACTCGCTTTCGAAGGTATCCGCGTCCGAGGGATGACAAAGCCTTGAAACCTGAATTCGACTTGAGCGAGGGCAAATACATGAACGTGGGCAACAAAACAGTGAAGATTGAGTTGGTGGCAGATGGGGAGAAGATTCAGTTCATTCGCGATGGAGAGGTCATTTTCACCTATCAGGATCCTGAGCCACTGAAAGAAGGATGGTTTGGTTTTCGAACCACCCGCAGCCATATTCGTTTTGATAATTTCAAGGTGACTCGAATCCCAACCCAAGGAGAAAAGAAATGAATAAGACCATCCTCGCAATACTTTTGCTTAGTTCTTCAGGGTTATGGGCTAGGGACATTTCTGTTCCTAATGCTGCGGCTTTATCTGGGGCTTTAGGTTCTGCAACTCCAGGAGATGTCCTCGTTTTGGCCAAAGGGAGCTGGTCGGATGCGGTGATTAAGGTGGAACGTGGGGGCTCAGAGGAAAGCCCGTTGACGATTCGAGCCGAGAGTCCTGGGGAGACACTGCTCACAGGAACCTCCTTCTTGGAGATCAATGCCCCCCATGTGGTGGTGGATGGTCTTTATTTCACCCAGGGAGCCATTGATACCAGGCAATTTTCGGTCATCCACTTTAAGTCTCATCACGGGACGGTGAGGAACTGCGCCGTGGTCGATTATAATCCCCCCGAATTTGAGGATGAGTATTACTGGGCATATTTTAGCGGAGACAACAATCTTCTGGAGAAGTGTTACTTTAAAGGGAAGAACAACATGCACCCTCTTTTGGGGAATGCGATTGATGGGAGTCGGACAAACACCGTGCGGAGCTGTTATTTTAAGAATATTCCCTACGAAGATGGGAATGGGCGGGAAATCCTTCGGATGTGGGGTCCTGGGAAATTTGACCCGAAAGATAAGGACGGAGCTTTTTGCGTGGTGGAGAAAAATCTTTTTGAGGGTGCGGATGGGGAAGGGACGGAAATCATTTCACTCAAGTCGAACTACAATCAGGTTTTGAGTAATACGATTGTGGCCAGTCGCGGTTGTCTGAATATTCGGCAGGGCTCTCACAACTTGGTGAAGGGGAATATTCTTTTAGGAAAAGGGGTAGTGGGGGCGCAGGGGTTGCGGATGTCAGGTTTCGATAACACGGTGGAAGGGAATTACGTTTCAGGTTGCGAATGGGGAATTCGGATTCAGACAGGGGAGTATACGGAATCGGCTCTGACCCCGAGCTACCAAGCAAATATGAAGGAAAAAAAGAGCAAAAAGGGAGAGGCGACTGAGGTGAATGTGGCTAAGTATCCCCCGGTTCAGGATCTGGTGCTGGCGCGCAATGTTTCGGTCAATAATACGGGAGCAGATTTAGATGTTGGCTTTGCCTACAAGCGGCATTGGCCTGAAAATCAGTTGGTTCTTTTGCCTGAGAATTGTCAGATCAAAGACAACCAATTCATTCGCTCGAATGGGGGAGAATCGGTCATTGGGGCGGTGGCCGACACGCAACCCCCTTTGGATAAGATCAAGCTAAAGCCGAATCATTTTGAGAACAAT
>CAMCNF010000095.1 GCA_945876115.1 Verrucomicrobia subdivision 6 bacterium
TAGAATAGATAGGCTGCGGCTACCTCCACAGGTTCCCTGAACATAGGTTGTCCCATCATGGTGGCTTGCGGCGCAGCCACTGCCGAATCCAAGAGGCCTTCGTCCCGAATTCCTGCCGATCCCCCATGCGCCTGCAATACTTCCCGATGAATGGCTTTGACCGCCTCGACCGTAGGATGGAGAAGATCCTTCTTCAAGAGAGCCGACGGAAAAGCTCTTCGTTCTTCCCGATAATCCGCTTAGCCGACTTAGCAGCCTGTTCAGGGTCGATCAGAGGCTTGGTCGGAGTCAGAATGATCGATCCCCCATCATGACAAGTCACACTTACCTCATCCCCCACCTTGAGATGAGCCAACTCCATCAGGGCCGAATCAAAAATGATGCCCTGCGAATTTCCAATTTTCGTAATCGCCTTGATCATCCTGTAATACTATGTTTTACAGATTGCTTGTCAAAGCTGTTCTGCCCCGCCCGCCCAGCACTGGTAGGGACGACCATCCTCGGTCGTCCTAGTTATTTTCTAAACGGAAAAAAACGTAAACAAGCGTTGAATTCTGTGTGCCCAATCGCCCAGCTACGCGGCCTCGGACATGCCGCCACTACCTAAGCTTCCTACTTCAACGCCACATTCTCACATCCAAAATCCCCTCCCCCCTTTCGCGTTCCGCGTCTGCGCCCCGACCCGCGTCGGGGCTTTGCGTCCTTTGCGCGCGAAAGCGCGTCCCGCAACTGCGGGACGCGACTAAATCGTCCAAGAGCCGTACGCTCAGGCCCCCAAAAACAGCTCAGCCCCGACACTTGTCGGGGCTGAGGTTTCGAACTTATCTCTTAATTCAGAATCAAGAATCGCCGCGTCCGCGCCGTAAAGCTCTCACCGCCACCAGTGCTACCATCCCAAGACCCAATAGCGCTTGGGCAGATGGTTCGGGAACAACGCTAAACGTTCCATCCGCAGCATCCGTAGTGGCTGACCCTAACGTCCAATTGGATGCAGTTCCGATTCGTGTAAGCCAAGTCGCCTGATCGGCAGATCCAGTAAAGGCCCCGAAATTAAAGTTGGCATAGTTTTGCCCAGCCGCCGCACCGTTAAGCAGGACAGCCGTTGTTCCTTGAACAAGTCCAGGCGCCAGCTCGCCAGTACTGGAAGAAGTGGAGGCTTCGTACGCATTCGTGTTGTCAAAGCCATAAAGAGCCGTAAAGCCGCTCAGTAAAGGTTGATTTTGATTCGTGCTAGTGAATGCTGTGAACTGCTCTCCAGAGGCGGAAAAGGCCAAAGAGACAAAACTTCCGCTTTGTGCTGGAACTGGGGCTGGAGTTGTGGAGTTCACAAGGCCAGTTAGCGTCCACATCCCTGTAGCTGCTGTTGTGTATGCGGTCGACTTAGAGCTCACAATTTTACCTGCTAGAAGTCCACTTGAGCCAACTGTAAATTTATTCAAATTCTCGTTCCCATCATTGTCGGTTGCGGTTACACCACGGAAACCTACAGTTCCAGAGGCGCTGTAGCCGTTATCAGTAAAGTAAATTACTGTACCTGCATCGACATCTTTTAGGGTCGCAAACGAGAATGAATCAGTGCCTACCCCGCTTGCTTGAAAGGCAACAATTGCGATGTCACCCGCAGCCAAAGTTGCCGCATTTGCTTGCCCCAAGCCAACTAGGCCGAGGAGTGCGATAAGATTTAATATTTTTTTCATTTTGTTTTTTCTAATCTTCTTTGTATGTTTGTTTCTGTGTTTGTTGTTTGGTTTAAGTTTTTCCGAACGCTTTAAATAAACACCACACACACCAAATTTCCTAGTTACGTTCGTGTGACAATTCAGAAAATTCAGTCGTTGATTAATAATGCTTTACGCGCATTGCCTCCTTTTCGTCACAATTTCGCCCAAAAAAACCTCAGGGACCCTCACCCATCACGCCTCAAAACCACCCGCCCGCCCCGGGCGCCCTTCGAAGCTCCTCCGCGAAGCGGGCTAGGAGCGTAGTAGGGTCAAGCTCATTCCCGCCTTTTCACATTCTCACATCTGAAATTCTTTTCCGACCTTAGCGACCTTGGCATGAGCAAAAATTAAATCACGCAAAGTCCGCTAAGTACGCCACGCTTTCCTACTAAACTAGATTCGGAGCCTCACGCCAAGTCCGCTAAGGCCGCTAAGAAACTTTAAAAACTGGAAACCACGCTTCCCCTTTAGCCCTTGCCATAGTCATTCCCACATTCTTGGGAATGTCATACCCAACCCTGAAACCCACCTGCGCTGTCACCCCCAACACACAGGCACCCACATTTCGACATTATGCATAAAGCCGTAATGTTCCTCCGCACCGCTTGCACCCCTGATACTCAAGACCCACACATCAGGGCACGTCTGCGCTGAATACTGTATGGCGAATCGCCCAGCTAGGCGGCCTTGGAGATGCCGCCACTACCTAGGCTTACTACTTCAAAACCACCCTCACAAAGGCTCACTCCCCTCTCTTGACACCCCACATCCATGATTTTAAATTCTGTTATGAGCCTTCTCGATCGCATTACTATCGAGTCCAACACCTGCCACGGTAAACCCGTCATTCGTGGTCTTCGCTATACAGTAGAATCACTTCTCGAACACCTCTCAGCAGGCGATTCCGTCGAAGATCTCCTCAAGGAATTCCCTGATCTTCAACGAGAAGACATCCTCGCTTGCCTTGAATTCGCGGCCAAATCACTTCATAGCCGAGGCAGCCACCTCGCCTTGGCGTGAGATTTCTAGTCGACGCCCAGCTTTCCTCCTCTCTCTGCGGGATCATCGAGTCGTCCGGTCACCAGTCACTTCACACCCAAAATCTTCCCAAGGGCAACCTCACGACAGATTCACAAATCTTAGAATTTTGTAGCCAAGGGGACTGGATTCTTATCACCAAGGACACCGACTTCTTCTTCTCCCACATTCTTTATCATTCCCCAGCCAAACTTCTAATCATCCGAACGGGAAACCTTCGCCTCCGAAGACTCATCAATCTTTTCACTCACTACTTTCCCCAAATTCTAGAAACACTAAAATCTCACTCTCTGATCGAACTTCATGACGATCAATTCCACTTTTCATAAAATAAATCCTACATTCGCACGAAAGCATGCCTAAGCGTGTCCCGCAAACGCGGGACTCACCCCATTTTCAAATCTGAAATCCCTTTGCGACCTTAGCGACCTTTGCGTGAGTAAAAAATCTCCGCGGACTTAGCGTGCAATCGCAACCAATGGGGTCGTAGGTCAAAGGTCTCAGTTAAATGATTCTCGATTAGATCCAGTCAATCGTTTAAAGCCTTCACTCCTCTTTTTATGCGCCCACTCCTTTTTCTCATTCTCCTACTTACTTCTTCTCTTCTCGCCCAACCCCAGCTCGAATCCCTCAGCTCCATCCCCTCCGCCACCCTCGACTCACTCAACGACACCGCAGGTAGCTTCGGCTCTGGTGCCGCCTACGACCCCTCTACTAAAACCCTCTACCTCACCACCGACCGCGGTCCCGGAGACGGTGCCGTCGACTTCTCTCCACGCCTTTACTCCATACCCCTCCCACCAGACGAAAAAAATATCGCCTCTGCCATCCAATCCCACCTTTCCGCCCACCTCTACAAAGATTCCGACGGCAAACCCTTTACTGGCCTCAGCCCCAACTCCTCCGATCCCGAACCACGGATGAAAGACGGTCGCCGCTGCCTCGACCCCGAGGGACTCGCTCTCATGCTCGATGGCAATCTCCTCCTCTGCGAAGAATATATGCCCTCCATCCTCCAATTTAAACCCGACGGCACGTTCATGGCTCGGCTCATCCCCCCTGAAAATTATTTCCCCCGTAACCCCACCTCTAGCGAAATCGATTTCCGTGAAGCCGCAGACCGCACGGAAGGACGCGAGGATAACCGCGGATTCGAAGGTGTCGCACTCTCCCCCGACGGCAAAACTCTCTACGCTATCCTCCAATCCGCTCTGACCCAAGACGGCGGCAAAGACGCCGGTGCCACTCGCCTCCTCGTCTTCGACGCCTTTTCAGGAACCCCCAAATCCGAATATGCCGTCCGCTTCACCGATCCCGCTTCGCTCCCCGAAGGTGGCAAAAAGCTGAAAACCAAAAACCTCGTTTTCTCCGATCTTCTTTGCCTCCCCGATGGTCGTCTTCTCGCACTCGAACGCGATAATCGCGGCCAAGACGGCTCGACAAAACCCAAGGTCGCCATCTTTAAATCTGTTTGTGTCCTCGACCTGACCAGCGCCACCGACCTCACCTCACTGCCAGACAAACCCTACTCCCATCGAATCTCCAATTCAAAATTTAAGCCCCTCAACTCGTCGCAACCGATCGAGTATGTAAAGAAAACACTCCTTTTCGATTTTCAAGACCTCAATCTCCCTTCTCAAGGCCTCGCCTGGGATCAACTGCCCGAAAAATGGGAAGGCCTAGCCCTGCTTAACAACAACCGCCTTCTCGTCATGAGTGACAACGACTTTCTCAACCCCGAGCTCAATCTCAGCGGTAAAAAGATTCCCTTCCCCAAATGCCAGAACCCCATTCCTACTTGGCTCTTCACCATCCAACTCCCCTAAAACCACCTCCCCACTTTCTAACATTCCTACATTCTAACATCTGGAATCCCATCGCGTTCCGCGTCTGCGCCCCGACCAGAGTCGGGGCCGCAAGCGCGGGAGCGGTCTCTCCGAGCCCCGATCCGAATCGGGGCGCAGACGCAGAACGCCTGCGTTGAATTCTGTTCGCCCCATCGCCCAGCTAGGCGGCCTCGCTCAACACCCATCCCCCTTTAACCCTTAGACCCAATCCCCAATTTCCAATCTTCCTTCCCACCCCCTTCGCGCCCTTTGCGCGCGAAAGCGCGTCCCGCAACTGCGGGACGTGAGTAAAAGAACTCCGCAACCTTTGCGGACTCAGCGTGAGCAATCCGCGTCCCGCAACCGCGGGGAAAAATTAAACATTCAAAATCGGATCGTAAAACGTATTCCTCTGCACCGACTCTCTCCCCGCCTCCCGAATCGCTCGTTCTAAATTATCGCGCGTCTGCCCTACTGGCGTCTGTGCCCCAGCCATATGAAATATTTTTTCCTCCCCAATCGTCCCATGCAAATCATCCGCCCCATAACTCAACGCGATCTGCGCCAAAGGCAATCCCGTGCTAATCCAGTAGGCCGTGATGTGATCAAAATTATCCAGAATCAGACGACTCGCCGCCAATACTCTCAACTCCTCCAGCGCACTCGCCCTCCGAATCTTTCCCAACTCCGCCAACCGCGTTTCCGCTGGCTCAAAGGCAAACGGCACAAAACCCGTAAACCCACCCGTCTCATCCTGCAAACCTCTCAACTTTTCCAAATGATCTACCCTCTGCTCCGCTGTCTCCACATGGCCATACAACATCGTCGCCGTGCTTCTTCCTCCCATTCCATGCCAGATCCGATGCACCTCCAACCACTCCTCCGCCGACTCTTTCCCCCGACAAATCTGATCTCTCACTCCCGCATCAAAGATCTCCGCCCCACCTCCCGTCAATGCCCCCAACCCCGCCTCCTGCAAATCCTTTAGCACCTCCGCAATCGACTTCTTTGCCACTCGCTCCGCCAAATGCCGAATCTCAATCGCCGTAAAAACTTTTAACGTCGGCCTAGGCAACAACCCCGCCAAACCTCTCAACATCTCCAAATAAAACGAGTAGGGCAAACTCGGATGCAACCCCCCCACAATATGAATCTCGGTCACCCCCTGTGCCACCGACTTCCTCGCCACTTCCGTCATCTCCTCCACCGAAAACTCAAACGTCCCAGGATCCCTCTTCTTCCGAGCAAAGGCGCAAAACTGACAACTCAAAATACAAACGTTCGAATAATTTAAATATCGATTGAGGACATAACTCGCCCGTTTGCCCACCTTCCTCTCCCGCACCCGATCGGCCAACTCCCCCAGCTGGTGCAGTTCCGCTTCCCGAAACAGATAAACCCCCTCCTCAGACGAAAGCCGTTCCCCCGCTTCCGCTTTCTCCTTAATCTTTTCCCAAACTTTCATCGCCAAAAAATCTCCCACACCACACC